>JANYLF010000020.1 GCA_025357995.1 Acidimicrobiia bacterium
CTCATGGATGAACCGCGCGACCTCGGTCAACTCGTCGGCGACGAACTGGTCGAGGTTCGTGAGGTTGACCCGTTCGTGGCTACGAGGTCCCAACGAACGGCTGTGGTCGACGCGTACGAGAGCCGCGTCCAGCAACGCGCGGAGCTCACCAAGATGGCGTTCGCCATTGAGCGCGACGGCCACCGTTCCGCCGTCGACGACAACTCGCGCGAACTCGCGGAGACCTGCCGCGACGTCCGGCACGTGATACAGCATGTGCATCGCGAGTACGAGGTCTACGGCGCGATCGGCGATGGGCAGTGACTGTGCGTCTACGACGATCGTCGGCCCGTGCTCGCGGGCTTCGGTGGCCATACCGAACGAGAGGTCGGCGCCGACGCCCTCCGAGTATCCGCGATCGACGAGGCGTTGGAGGTAGGCGCCGTGACCACATCCGACGTCGAGAATGCGCCGGCCGGGTCGCAGTTCGACGTGATCCAGCGCCCACTCCGGGAAGTCGACGCCGCGGCGAGCGAATGTGTGGAGTCCGTATCGTTGGCGAAGTCGGCCGGAGTCCGCGTACGCATCGTGTTGCAGCCGTTCCCGATCAGTATTCGCCTCGGTCATGGGACGATTGTCGCACGGGGTTGGCCGCTCAGTGCCCGGCGTAGAGGCTCACCCGCTGTGCTGGTCGCACGCGCGGCGCCGTATGCGGTCAGCGGCTTGGACGTCGGTGTTCCAGGTGGTGACGCCAGTGGGGTGTCGTGCGCAGTCGAGCACACGGTCCGGCGCTCGGCGCGGAGACGTGCGGAGGAATGCGAGATCGAGAGCGGGGACTGCGTCGTCGGACAACGTGCGCAAGTACGCGTCGTCGATCGCGGCACCTTCGCGCGCTCGCGAAGCGTTATGTCGGACGATGAACGCCTCCGCGTTGCCGACATCGGCGATGACCACGAGACCGACGGCCGTAAGCAACGCGACGCCTCCGATTCACGAGCGTTTCGATCCGAGTCCGAGGTTGCGCGCCGCCATCATGACCAGAACCGATCCCATCCACGTCGCCGCCCCTACGACCCAAAGCCGCAGCATCGTGAGCCCGAACGCGTCGTCGTACAACTTCATCCGCCGGAGGCTCACGACGACGAGCCCGAGGGTGAGGATCGGAACGAGGACTCCGAGGGTGCGGACGGCCGCGTGGTGCATGGTCGCGAGTGCGGCGAGTCGCCGAATAAGCGCGAGGAGCGTGACGATCACGAGCGTTGCCCAACAGAGCTGGAAGAAGCCGCTCCGCGCGTATTCGGACGGCGTCATCCCCGACTGACGAACGAGCCGTTCGCCGGCACCCGTCATCGCCACCAACTGCGCGGCGACGAAGAGCAGCAGGACCAGAGTCGCGAGCGTGAGCATCGTGAGAACTTCCAGCGCGCCGAAGGCCCCGCTTCGGGCGCGGTCGGTGAGGTCGGCGCGGGCCGCCGCGCCGAGCCCGACCACCGCCGTCGCGACGATGGCGATCACGAGGAGGTGACCGACGCCGGCGCTGAGATCGATATTGGGTGTGAGAAATGCGCCGAGCACGGCATCGGAACTCGCGAGCAAGAGCAAGGTGACCACGACGAAGGGCACCGTGATACACGATGCGCGCACGATGCGCAGAGTGCGACCGCGCCCCCGACGGCGGAGGGCATTCGCCGCGGGGATGACGATTATCCACCCCTCGATGGCCGCGAACGTCGCGATCCAGAGGCGCTGGCTCAGGCGGCCGAGGCTGGTGTCGAAGATCGAACCTCCCCGCCCGTACAGCATCGCGCCGGTCACGAGCGCTGCGCATGCTGCGATGTTCGACACCGCCAACCACGGACTCGCGCGCCACGAGAGCATGAGGGCGAGGACGACCGCGCCAGCGAGCAGGGCGCGTGCGACCGCGGACGTTGTGCCGCCGTCGATGAGCACGACGACGACGATCGCGATGATCCCTGAGGTAACGAACAGGTTCGTCGCTCCGCCGCGCGCGCCTACGTCGAGTGCCATGGCCGCAAGCAGCGTTGCAATCATCACGCCCCGGATTCGGCGATGGGCTGGTGGCGTTGCGGTCGAAACATCGATCGTGTTGAGCATGTGCCCACGGTAGGAACGGGTGCGTACGCGTCGTGTCGCGACGTTGTGGAGATCCGGCGGGGATCGCGTGCGGTGCGAGTTAGGCGCCGGGAGGTGCCGTGGGTCCTGGTGGTCCGATCGGGAAGGGCCGGGGATCGCCGGACCCGGCAGATCCGCCGGAGCAGTTGTAGGACGCGAATCCGGCGGATACGTCGAGGTCGCACGACCACTCGCCGCCGGGGATGTGCGGAGTGAGCTTCTTCACGACTCGATCGCCGGTGAACGCAAACGCGAATCCGCCCTGCCGGGGTTTTGCATCGGTGGTCGTTCCGTCGTCGTAGTGGAGCGTCATGTTCTGGACCTTCGGGCTGACGATTCCGAAGAAGAGTTGTGCGCCGTTCGGAAGCACCGCGAGGTTCATGTTCACCGGATCGGATTCGTCGATTTGTTCCGAACACGACGACGTGTCGACGCCCGTCGGGGTCCTGCTCCCGTCGAGGGTGTACGTGACGCATGCGCCACCGTGCACGAGCGGCCGGCGATAGACCGACCAGCGCGTTGCCTCGGCCGACCCCGAGCCCACGAGTACCCACGGTCCCGCCGGGCGACCTTGGAACCCCGTCGCCTTCGTGATCGTGTTCGCGGGCGGAGCATGCACTGTGACGTCGACACCGAAGTCGAACATGTCGGTCGCAAAGTTCACGCGATCGCGGTTGGTGGGAAAGTGACTCGTGTTCATGACTCGCCGCACGCGGTGTTGCGCGTCGGCCCATAACTCGGTCGACGAAGACCCGCTGTCGTTGTACCCCAGCGCGCGCAGCTTCGGCGGGACGTGCGAAACGCGTGTGATGTGATACCGCGTGACGGCGAAGCCACGCACCCGGCCGACACCGACGCGCGTGACCGTGGCTCCGGTCCGTTCCATTTCGGCGAGGAGCTTGGTGACGTCACCGTTGCCGAACTGCGCGACCCCGCCCGCATCGATTTCGATCCATGGCCGACCCGGCTTCGCCTTGAAGGGTTCGGTCTGATGCGGGTCTCGGATGTAGTTCGTGTCACCGATCGAGCGGTACTCGGCCACGTTGTCGCCGCCGTCACTGCGGCGAGTCCGACTGGTCATCGACGCAAGCCGCCGACCGAAGTCGACGGATCCGGTGGTGATCGATTCGTTCGTGCTTGTGCGCGACGGTTTCCACGACGGACCGCTCGCCGACATCCGAATCTCGACGCGCGCCGACCGTGCCGCTGCCGTCCCGCTCGCGAGTGTGGACACTCGTACGAATCGTCTATTTGCGGCAAGAGGCAGGAACCGAATGATTGCCCTTTTAGGGAGGAGGGCCTATCTTCTCGGTCCGTGCACCGAGCGGGACGTCGTCGACTCCACGTGCTGGGTCTGGTGCTGTTCGTTGCGATCGTCGTGACGGCGTGCGTACCCCGCCCGAACTTCGATTCGCCGGTCGGGCCTCGGCCCGAGCTCGGCCACTCGGGGCGGTGGTTCACGGATCGCTACGGCAGGGTGATCAACCTGCGCGGAGTGAACTTCGTGCAGAAGTTCCCGCCAATCTCACCCGCCGCCGCAGGCTTCGGTGAGGATGACGCGCGTTTTCTGCGGGATCAAGGTTTCAATGCCGTTCGTCTCGGGGTGGTGTTCGGCGCGGTCATGCCCCAGCCGGGGGTGGTCGACCAGGCCTACATCGATTCGATCGCGTCGACGGTGCACGTCCTCGCGCACGAGGGAATCTTCACGCTGCTCGATTTCCACCAAGACGGGTTCGGACCCGCGGTGCACGGCAACGGGTTTCCGGAGTGGGCGACGCTGACCGATGGTCTTCCCAACCCGCCCGATCCGTTTCCCACCTACTACCTGACTAACCCCGCACTGCAGCGCGCGTTCGGCAACTTCTGGGCGAACGCTCCCGGTCCCGACGGCGTGCCGCTCCAGACGCACTACGCCGACGCGGTACGGGCCATCGCCCGTTCCGTCGCGACGGAACCGTACGTGCTCGGGTACGACCTCATGAACGAACCGTGGCCCGGCACCAACTGGTCGTCGTGTCTCACCGGTTGTCCCGATCTCGAGGCTTCCTTGACGGTGCCGTTCGCGAACCGCATGACCGCGGCGATTCGCGGCGTGGATCGCGAGCATTTCGTCTTCACGGAACCGTTCGTGTTGTTCAACTTCGGTTCGTCGGACACGTCGTTGAGTGGTTTGGGCGCGCCACTCAGTGGTTTGTCGTTCCACGTCTACGCGACGACTCCGGCGTTGGACGAGGCCGTGATGGATCACGCGCTGGCCGCGGGCACGCACGGGGACGCGCTTCTTGCTACCGAATTCGGAGCGATCACCGATACCGCGACGATCCGCCGCACCGTGGACGCGTTCGACCGTCGGCTCTTGCCGTGGATGTTCTGGTCGTACGAGTCCGAAGTGGTGCCCGACGTTTCGGTGCCGCCCGGTGGCACGAACGTGCACGAATCGAGTCTGGATGCGTTGGTGCGCCCGAGTCCGATGGCGACCAACGGCACACCAGCCGCAGCCGCGTTCGACGCGGACACCGGGACCTACGACTTCTCGTACGCGACGACGCATCCCGACGGCAGTGCTGCGGATCCCAAGTACCGCACCAGTCTGTTGCTCCCAC
Source organism: Acidimicrobiia bacterium (assembly GCA_025357995.1). Taxonomy (GTDB): domain Bacteria; phylum Actinomycetota; class Acidimicrobiia; order IMCC26256; family JAENVU01; genus JAENVU01. Next base: position 4,716 of record JANYLF010000020.1, read on the forward strand.
ACCGCGTGTACCCCGACGGATACACGGTGACCGTGACCGGCGCGACGGTGCGCACGTGTTCCACGACCCTGGTGTTGCGCAACGATCCGAACGCGACGAACGTGACCGTGCACGTCACCCGTGGCGGGCCCTGCGCCAAACCCACGTTGCCATAGCGCGAACCGCGAGGTGGGCTAGTGCCGCGTCATGCAACGTTTGCGACGCTCGGAGCGTGACTCTGAGTCGGCGGTGGTGGCACGATTGCTGAGCCGGGCCGGCCCGCGCCTTCTATGACAGCGCGGTGGCAGTCGCAGCGGCGACCGTGGTCTGAGCAAGTTCCGGTGAAAGCGCGGCGCGCATCAAGGGAGAGCAACGAGATGAGACCACTTCGATACTCGATCAACGTCACGCTCGACGGGTGCTGTCATCACGAGGCAGGGCTCCCCCCGGACGAGGAGTCGATGCGCTACTGGACCGCCGAGATGAAACGAGCCGATGCCCTGCTATTTGGCCGGGTGACCTACGAGATGATGGAGTCGGCGTGGCGGCAGCCGGCCACGGGCACGTGGCCTGACTGGATGGGTGAGTGGGACATTCCGTTCGCCGAGACCATCGACCGGGCGAAGAAGTACGTGGTGTCGAGCACGCTGAGCGGGGTCGATTGGAATGCCGAGCTGGTGCGGGGCGACTTGGGGGAAGCGGTTGAGCGGCTCAAGCAGGAGCCAGGCGAGGGTCTGTGGGTGGGTGGCGTGACGCTCCCCTTGGCGTTGGCCGATCTGGGATTGATCGACGAGTACGAGTTCGTTGTGCAGCCGGTCCTTGCTGGCCACGGGCCGACGTTGCTCGCCGGTTTGCGCGAGCGCATCCAGCTCGAGGTCGTGGATCGCTATGAGTTCCGGTCGGGGGCGGTGGCCCTGCGATGCCGGCCCACGCGAGTTGCGGCTTGACGTGACTTGTCCTGGCACGTTGGCCTCTGCCTCGCGACGGAACGACGGATGGGGTTGCACGACGAGGGGCCGCCGGCCGACCCGGAATGCGCGGCCATATCGGCGTGGGCGGCCGTCACTGAGGTGCAGGTGGTGGACCAGGGCAAACGTTGCCTGACGCGGCACTAGCTCGCGTAGGCCGCGCGCGGCGGCGAGACCGTCGGGCACCGAGGACCAGAAGTCGTAGGTGCCGTGCTCGCGGAGCTCCGTGGCGGCGCGTACGACGGCCGCGACGGCCGTCCAACAGAACGACCCACCGACGCTGATGCGCCGGACGCCCAGTGCGCCGAGCTCGGCGACCGACGGCGTGCCCGGCCGCGGGAGCACGTTCACGGGCCGGTCGACGGACGCGATCAGGGTGCGGAGATCGTCGTGCGAGTTCACGCCCGGTGCGAACAACACGTCGGCACCGGCGTCCTGATACGCCTGAAGCCGCGCGATGGTGTCGGCGAGGTCGGGGCGGCCGTGCAGGAAGTTTTCGCATCGCCCGGTGAGCACGATTCTCACCGGCCCGGCGTGGGCTGCGGTGGCTGCCGCCCGGACCCGATCGGTCGCGACCTCGAGGCTGTGGATGGCATCGTCCGCACGGTTGTAGTCCTCGATCGAGCAACCCGCGACGCCGGTCTCGGTCGCGAGCCGCACGGTCTCGGCCGCTGCTTCCGGGCTGTCGGCGAAGCAGTCCTCGAGGTCCGCACTCACCGGGATCGTGACCGCAGTGGCAAGGGCGCGCGCGTGGTCGAGCACCTCGTCGCGCGTCACACTGCCATCGAGGCGCCCGAGTGTTCCGGCGAACCCGGAGCTAGTGGTCGCGAGCGCCTCGAACCCCAGGGATTCGAGGAGCTTCGCGGACCCGATGTCCCAAGGATTCGGCATGAGCAGCGGCGCGTCCTGCCGGTGCAGCGCGAGAAACCGTTCAGCAATCGTCATGCGCCGACAGTAGATCGACCACCGCCGACGGTCTGGCAGAAAACAGACACGAACGAACACAAGAATGAACCCGCTCCCGAGCGGAGCCCGCGGAGCGAAGCAGCTCGGGAGGCGTCCCGAGCCGCGCGACGCGGAGTGAACTCTCCGGGCCTGGCTGAAGCCGGACGAGCCAGCAAGGCGGAGGTGAGCAGCCTGGGAGGCGTCCCGGTTCATTCCAGATTTAGATCCGCTCGCTGCGCGCGGGCAAAGCCGGACGGGCAATAGTTACGTGTGGGTTGGCTCGAGTGGAAGTGGGCGCTGGTTCTGGCCGGGGTGGGCTTGCTCGTCGGCGTCGTCTGGCGCAGCTCCGAACGCACCTGGCAGCGGCGCGGCGCGGCGTTCGGGCTCGAAGCCGCGTTGGTGCTTTCGCTGTACACCCTCTGGATCCTCGCCGGCCGCCTTTCCGTGGTGCGAATCGACGAGGGGCTCGCGAACGGCCGGTGGGTGCACCACTTCCAGGATCGGATCGGGCTGCCCAGCGAGACGAACCTCCAGAACTGGATCATCGCGAGGCCGTGGGTCGCGCGCTTCACCAACGGGTACTACGCGATCGTGCACGCGCCGGCGATGATGATCACGCTGCTGTGGCTCTTCCTCTCGCACCGCGATCGGTACTCGCGGTGGCGCACCGCGCTCGCGCTTACCACGTTCGCGTGCCTCGCGATCCAGTTCGTGCCGGTGGCTCCGCCGCGTATGTACCCACAGTTTGGATTTGTCGACGTCGCGCGGCTCTTCGACCAGTCGGTCTACGGACCGATCGGCCAAGGCATCTCGGATCAGATCTCCGCGATGCCGTCGGTGCACGTGGCGTGGTCGGTGTGGGTCGCCGCGGTCGTGATCGACGCGAGCTCAAGCAAGTGGCGCTGGCTGATCCTCGGCCATCCTTTGGCCACGATCTTCGCGGTGAGCGCCACTGCAAACCACTGGTGGCTCGACGGCATCGTCGCGTCGATCCTTCTGGCGATCGCAGTGGTGATCGAGCGGTCTTTTGTGCGCGCCAAGGCGCGCGCAACCGGGGCGGTCGATCAGCCGATGGTGCTGACGCCCGCGTTGGCTGCGAGCTCCTCCGCGCTGGCCGCGAACGAGGCGTTGCCGGTGTCGCGACCCATCAACACGTCGAGCGGATCGCGGAGGTCGTCGACGTAGCCGAGCGCGTACGCGCCGAGTGAATACCCGAGCAGTCGCTGCAACCGCTCGGGCAACGAACGCGCGACATCGGGTGGCACCGTGAGGAACTGGTTCTCCTCCTGGCGAAGCCAACCGACGCTGTAGGTGATGTTGACGCCCACGCGGTCGGTGTCAGTGGAGTTCGGTCCACCGCCGTGATAGAGCGAGCCCACGTACAAGAGCGCGGACCCCCGTTCCATCTCGGCCGGTTCGGTGTCGGCAAGTTCGAAACGGAGCTTGTCTTCGGCGAGGTGACTGCCGGGCACCACGCGCGTTGCGCCGTTGGCTTCGGTGAAATCGGTCGCGGCCCAGATCGTGTTGCACTGCACCTGGTAGCCCGAGGGAAACGTGAAGAAGTCGAATGCCCATTGATCGCGATGGATCACTTGCGCGGGCCCGCCCGGCTCGATGCGAATGAGCTGCGTGAGATGGAGTTGGTAGTTGTTCACGTGCGAGAGCACTTGGTCGACGGTCCCGAGCACGAGCGGATCGAGCACGAGTTCCCGTGAAGACGCCGAACGCGCGATCAACCCGCCGGTGCGGCGCGTGCGCGGCCCCGCGAAGTCGTCCGTGCCGTACGCGGTACGCGCCACGTACTGGTCCATCTCTCCGTCGAGACGGTCGAGGAGGTCCGGTGCTGCCAGGCGATCAATGACCGCACAACCGTCGGCTGCGAGCACGGCGGCGACGTCGTCGGGTGACGCGGTCGCGGGGAGATGTCGAACCGTCATGTCCGCACTGTACGGTCGAGCAGGCGCCGCGCGGTACCCCCGAGGAACTGGGTCATCGCGTCGTCGTCGAGGGGCAGCCCGCGTGCCTCGGTGAGTGATCGTCGCATCGGGAACCACGGTTCGTCGCTGCCCCAGAGCACGCGGCCCCGGTAGGTCGAGCTGTTCATGAACGTGACGAGGTTCGGGTCCATGTACTTCGGTGCGTACGCCGTGCACGAGAGGTAGAGGTTCGGCCATTTGCGCATGTAGTTCATGAGCAACTCTTCGTAGGGGTGACCCATGTGCGCGCCGATCACCACGAGATCGGGGAAGTCGATGAGCACGTCTTCGAGCAGATCGGGATGTTGTACGCGCGATCGCACACGCGGGCCCGGTACCCCCACGTTGATGCCGACGGGTATTCCCAGCTCCTCACACACGGAATACGCGGGGTAATGGCGCGGATCGGTGATCGCCACTTGATTGGCGAGTGGCATCACGCGGACCATCGAGAAGCGCGGATGCTCGGCGAGCGTGCGGATGCGCCGAACATTGCGCGTCGCGTGCTCGGGCGATGTGAGTCCCGCGGCCACGAGGAATCGGTTCGGGTGTTCGTCGGCCACTTCGAGCGCGTGTTCGGCGGTACCGTCCATGCCGGTGCAAAGGATCCCGGTGGCCACACCGAGTTCGTCCATCACCGCGAGGAGGCCGTCGGTGCCGATCCCTCCCGTGGAGCTCGAACCCAGGTAGCCGGGGATGTTGGCGAATTGCTCCTGGCCGAGGAACTCGCGCGCCCCCTGACCGGTGACCAGGTTCACCCAGATATCGAGCACGTCCATCATCATCTCGGTCCGTCCGCTCGGAATTGGTGGGGTCGGTTATACGGACCGACATGACTGACGGTAGCGTCAGGTTCTGCGTCCGGCAACGGCGAGACCAGGAGGACCAGCATGACGACGGCAACCGAAGAGCGCTACACGATCATCTCGGCCGACTGTCATGCGGGCGGGTCTCACGAGCAGTACCGCTCGTACCTGTCGGCCGAGTGGCAGGAGGAGTTCGACGCGTGGCGCGGGGAGTACTCCAACCCCTTCCGTGACCTCCAGGACGACGGCCGCTCGCGCAATTGGGACGACGAGCGGCGCATCACCGACCTGGAGAAGGACGGTCAGGTCGCGGAGGTCACGTTCCCGAATACCGTGCCGCCGTTCTTCCCGACCGGTGCCGTCATCGCGCGCGCACCGCAAGACGCAGAGGACTACCGGCGTCGGTGGGAAGGCTTGCGCGCCCACAACCGCTGGCTCGTCGATTTCTGCGGCCGGTACCCCGAGCGCCGCGCCGGGATCGGCCAAGTGTTCCTCGATGACGTCGATGTCGCGATCAAAGAAGTCGTGTGGATGCACGATCAGGGTCTGCGCGGCGGCGTGCTCATCCCCGGCATCCCGGACGACGCGCACATGCCGCCGTACTACTCGGAGCACTACGACCGGCTGTGGGCCGTGTGCGAAGAGCGCGGCATCATCATCAACCACCACACCACAGGGACCGGGCTTCCCGACTACGGCAAGTACCCGAGCTCGACGATCCAATGGATGATCGAGACGGCGTGGTACGCGCACCGGCCGTTGTGGCAACTGCTCATGAGTGGAACCTTCGACCGCTTCCCGAACCTCAAGCTCGTGCTCACCGAACAGGGCTGCGATTGGATCCCGCCGCTGCTCATGCAACTCGACGCGTTCCACATGCAGATGCAGAACGGTCGGATCGGTGAGATGAACTTGAAGAACGACTCGGTCCTGCCGCTCACGCCGACCGAGTATTTCGAACAGAACGTGTGGGTGGGAGTGAGCTTCCCCGGCGTGCGTGAAGCGAAGGCGTTGCGTCGGCTCGGCCTGCACAAGGTCATGTGGGGATCGGACTATCCGCACAACGAGGGGACGTCGCCGTATTCGCGTCAGAGCCTGCAACGCACGTTCCACGACTGGACGCCGGAAGACCTCCGCCAGGTGCTCTCGGGTACTGCGGCCGCGGTGTACGGCTTCGATCTCGACGCGCTGGATCCCATCGCGGCCAATGGTGTGGGTCCGACCGTGGGTGAAGTGGCGACGCCACTCGAGACCATTCCGAAAGGCGCGTTCAGCCCCGCGTTCTACCGCTGAGCTCGGCGGTGTCGCGGCCGCGGCGCAGGATCGTTCCCGGCGTCGCGCCGGTGAACGTACCGTTGGCGACGATCGCGGTCCCGTCCACGAACACGTGCTCCATCCCGACGCTGTCCACCACGATCCGACTCGCGCCGCCGGGGAGATCGGCGACGGTGCGTTCGCGGGCCGGCGCGACCACATCGGGGTCGAACATCACCAGATCCGCGCGCATGCCCGGCTCGACGCGGCCGCGGTCGGTGAGTCCGTACAGGCGAGCCGGGACCTCCGTGAGCAGATGCACCGCTTCCTCGATCGTGAGTAGGTCAAGCTCGCGCACGGCCGGGCCGACGAGGAACGTCGAGTAGCCCGCCATGCAAAACATGTCGAGGTGTGCGCCGGCGTCGGACGCACCGACGATCGCGCGTGGGTCCCTCCACACCGCGGCTCGCGCGTCCCACGTTGCGCGATCCTCGGCCGGCAATTGCGGCCGTAACCCGGTGCGGAGCTCGTCGGCGAGGACGATGTCGAGGAGGACGTCGAACGGCACTCCGCCGCGTTCGGTTGCGATCTCGCCGACCGTGCGGCCTTCGTGCGCGCGGGTCTCGGGCGTGAACCCCTCTGCGATGGTGAAGCTCTCCCAGCGCGCGAGGCCCGCGAGCACACCGGCCTCCTCGGAATGCGCGCTCGAGTCCAGGCGGGCACGTACCGCGGGGTCGGCGAGCAGGCGCATGCGCTCCGGAACGGGTTGGCCCAGCACCTCCCGCCAGCCGGGGAGGCCGTCGAGTACGAAGCCCGACAGGAACGACAACCGGATCCGCATCGACTGCGGGATCGTGAGCGCGACGACGCGCGCACCGCGCGCCGCGGCGCGCGTCGACGCCGCGAGTTGGTGCTCGTGGTTGCCGGTCGCGCTGACGCCGAGCACGTTCCAGTTGAGTGGACTCTTCGCGGCAAGGCAGAGGTCGGTCATGAGATCGACTTCGTCGTCGGTAAAGCCGTTGAGGCAACCGGGAATGATCAACTCGAGCTGGGTGCCCGCGTAGGGCCCGAGTACCGCCGCCAGGTCGAGGAGCTCGGTGGGTGCGGCGAAGCGTGATGGCACAGGGTCGCCGTTACCGTCGTTGTGGGTCGGGGCTTGCGAGCTGGAGAATCCCATCGCGCCCGCGTCGAGTGCCACGCCGAGCAGGCGCGCCATCGCGTCGACGTGATCGTCGGTCGCGGCATTGCCTGTAGCTGCGTGTCCCATGACCATCCGCCGGAGCGCGCAGTGGCCCACCAAGAAGCCGGCGTTCACCGCGGTGCCGCGCGCATCGAGATGATCGAGGTAGCCGGCGAAGTCGTCCCACTCCCAGCTGACACCGGCCTCGATTGCGGGAAGCGGGATGCCTTCGACGCGTGCCATCAACCGCGCGAGGTAGTCGGTGTCGCGTGCGTTCGCCGGCGCGAGACCGAAGCCGCAGTTGCCGCCGAAGACGGTGGTGACCCCGTGGAGCGGTGACGGACTCGCGGTCGCGTCCCACAGCAGCTGCGCGTCGTAGTGGGTGTGCAGGTCGACGAACCCGGGCGCAACGATCCGACCGTCCGCATCGATCGTGCGGGTCGCGCCCTCGGCGCTCGCATCGGCACCGACCGCGACGATGCGCCCACCGTCGATTGCGACGTCTGCGACCCGCGCCGGCGCCCCCGTCCCGTCCACGACGGTGCCACCTTGGATCAAGAGGTCGGACGTCATTTCCGCTCTCGACCCTGCGGGCCGGGCCGCTCGGGCCACGCTCCGCCTCGGTTGTCGCGGGCTGGGGTGGATCGGGACGGCGTCGCTCTCGGAATACGGAGTTCGGTGGGGACGGGGTGGCGGAAGAGGCGGGATGCGTTCTCCCAGGTGACCATACGGATCTCCTCGTCGCTCACGCCGGTGAGGTCGCGGCGCGCCCGAGCTTGAGTGTGGGGCCACGTCGAGTCGGCGTGGGGGTAGTCGGTCTCCACCATGATGTGGTCGACGCCGATGTGGTCGCGTAACGCGAACGTCGACGAGATGTCGATCGTGCAGAACCAGAAGTTCCGCCGCAGCGCGTCGCTCGGGCCGATGTCGGCGGACTTCCACGCCGAAAGGCCCGACGCGGAATGGTCGAGGACGTAGTCGATGCGATCGAGCAGCATCGGTACCCAGCCGATCCCGCCTTCGGAGAACGCGACGTTGAGTGTGGGAAACCGCGTCGGGATCTCGGCCCACAACCAGTCGGCCGCCGCGACCATCGCGTTGACGGGAAACAAGGTGGTGTACAACTCGAGCGGCGCGCCGGGGGAGCGCGACGCCGTCCAACTGCTCGACGCGTTGTGGAGGCAGACGACCGTCTCGGTCTCCTCACACGCGCGCAGGAACGGATCCCAATGTTCGGTGTGCATCGAAGGTAAGCCAAGGTCGACCGGGTTTTCGGGGAACGAGACGGCGACGAATCCGCGTGCCGAATTGGCGCGAATCTCCGCGGCGGCGATCTCGGGGTCGAGCAGCCACGGCAGTTGATTCGCGAGGAGACGCGTGGGATGCGCCCCCGCCCACTCTTCGTGCATCCATTGGTTCCACGCACGCACGCAGGCGAGCCCGAGGTCGGGGTCCGAGGTGCGTGCGAAGACGGTCCCGGCGAAGCCCGCGATGAGCGATGGAAAGCACAACGACGCGTACACACCGTCGAGGTCCATGTCCTGAACGCGCGCGTCGGCGTCGTAGCAACCGCGCCGCATCTCGTCGAAGCGGGCGGGCTCCAGCGACCACTCGTCCTTCGGACGTCCCGCGATCGCGTTCAGCCCTACCTGTGGGTAGCGGTGACCGTCGAACTCCCAGAGCTCGTTGCCGAGTTCGTCCTCGATCACGCGGGGTGCCGCCGCCGTCAGGGCGTCCGGCATACGACCGAGAAAGAGGTCGCGGGGCTCGATGAGGTGGTCGTCCACAGAGACGATCGTGAACGTCCGCTCTGCGGCCGGTGGATCGGGAAGGAGCGTCGTGCGAGCGGGCACGCCGTCACTCTTCCAGGCCGCATGGGAAGGGACAAATGGCGGCGCGCCCGGTCGGGTGTCCAGACCTGCGATCGTGGTGGGGAATGGACCGCATCCAACGGATCGTCGAACGGATCGCCAACGCCGGCCGGCGGTGGGGTGGTCGAGCGTGGGCCACTGCGCGCGACCCGCGTCGAGTCCTGCCGGTACTCGCGGTGGTCGCGCTACTCCTCATTGGGGTTCCGTATACCGCGACCGGACTGTCGCGCGTGGGGCGCGCCGCGCTGGACTGGCGGTCCGACTCGCGGGTGCATTGGCACCGGACGACGGGCACGGTCACGGGTGTCCGTGACGCCGACGGTTTGCTGGCGCAAGTGCGCTATCACGACCAGTCGGGCCACGCGCACGCGGCCGAGGCCTACGTGGCCGATCCCACAAAGAAGTGGCTACGCACGAAGGTGCCGATGCGCTTCGACGTCCATGACTTCGACCGCGTGAAGCTGATCGGGTTCGGCGATCACGCGCCGGTTCCCGCATTGTTGGTTGCGGGCGCGCCGCTTGGCGCGGGGATTGCGGCGCTCGTGATCGCACTCGCGCTGTGGCGCCGGCGACGGTTGGTGGCGGTCAGTGCAACACCGATCGCGGTGCTCCGCGGTCCGTTGACGATCGCCGCGACGATCGCGGTCGCGGGAATCGGCGCGTGGGCAGTCGGTACCGTCCTCGAGCGCGGGTGGTCGGCGATCGCGTCGGCGACCGGACACCTCGTCGGCACGGTGTTCGGCGATCTCCTCGGAGTACTCGTGCCGCTCGTCGCGTTCGTCGCCGGTTGCCTGCTCACCGCCTGGTTGGCGCGGCATCGGAATCACGCGGACCACGACGGCTTGCTCTCCAGGGCCCACGGACTCATCGATCGGGCCGCGGGCATGGTGCCGTCACCCGAAGAGATGGCATCGGACGATCGATCGCGCGATCACCCGCACCACGCCGCCTAACGGTATTGCGCGCCTGTCGACTCGACGGGTGCAAGTTCGTCGGTGACGGCCACGAGCTGCGACGAGGGTCGGGCAAGGAGGAAGCCTTGCACTGCGTCGCGGCCGAGGTTCGTGAGGACTTCGAGCTGAGCCTGGGTCTCGACGCCCTCCGCGATGACCCGTAACCCGAGGTCGTGCGCCATGTGGATGATGGCGCGAACCAAGGTTTCGTCGCTCGGATTCCGACCGAGGCCCGAGACGAAGATCTGATCGATCTTGATCCAGTCGATCTCGAGGCGGGTGAGGTAGGCCAGGCTCGAGTAACCGGTGCCGAAGTCGTCGATGGCCATCTGGAAGCCGGCGGCACCGAGCGCTTCGAGGTTGAGGTCGACGGTCGGGTCCGGTTCCACCAAGGCGCTCTCGGTGAGCTCGAGGATCATCCGTTCGGGGGCGAGGCCCGTCCGACGGCACGCCTCCAGCACGTGATCGGCGAAGTTGGGATCAGCGAGCTGACGAGGTGACACGTTCACGCTGATCGCGAGGTCGGAAGCGCCGATCGATGCCAGCTCACGCGCGGCGGTCTCGACGACCCACTCGCCAATGGGCAGAATCGCGTGCGAGGCCTCGGCGATAGGGATGAAATCCAGTGGCGCGACGACCGAGCCGTCGGCGCGGTGCCAACGGAGCAGGGCTTCCGATGCGATCGGTCGGCGCGTGACCGTGTCGAAGATCGGCTGGAAGACGAGTCGGAGTTCCCCGTCGCTGATGGCCGTTCGCAGCGCGTTCTTGATCTCGAGCCGCGCGATCGCGTGTTGGTGCATGGTGGGCTCGAAGATCGAAATGCGACGCGCTTCGGATTGCTTTGCCTCGTACATCGCGAGGTCGGCATCGCGGAGCACAGACTCCACATCGCCCACACTGCGCTCGGCATCGGGAACCACACCCACGCTCGCGGTGAGATGAACGTCGGTCGCGCCAAGCGAAAACGATTCGTCGAACAGTCCGACCAGTCGTTCCGCGGCTTCGATGGCGTCGTCGATGCCGCGGATTCCTTCGAGCACCACCACGAACTCGTCGCCGCCGAGTCGTGCAACGCACTCCTCGGCCCGCGCGAATCGGCGCAGGCGATCGGCGACGGTGCGCAGGAGTTGATCGCCGACTGCGTGACCGAGGCTGTCGTTGACGATCTTGAAGTCGTCGAGATCGAGGAAGAGCACCGAACACGATTCGTGATTGCGTGCCGCGCGCCGGGTGGCGAGTTCCAGACAATCCAACAGCGACGCTCGGTTGGCGAGCCCGGTGAGCGAGTCGTGGGTCGCGCGGAATGCCAACGCGGTCTCGGCATCCCGGTTGCGATGACTCGAGATGGTGAAGCGAACGGCGGTGGCGAGCACGAGCAGCAGTCCGACGGGAACGAGGAGGTCGCCCACGGCGTCGAGGTCTTCGGGCGCCAGGAGGATGAGGAGGAACGGGGTGACGAGCGCGAGACCGAGCGCGACGACTCGTACCCGATCGTGATCCCGTACCGTCGGTTCGGGATTCGCGATCAGGTAGCGCATCCCCGGGTGGACGGCCGCGGCCGCGAGCCCGGCATACGCCATGAGCCACGACACGTCGAGCGCGTCGCTCACCCAACCGGACGTCGGCATCGCGAGAAGGGCGTACAGGCCGTCGGCGACGAACATCGTTGTGAACGCGGCGGAGATCAGCAGCCACGGCGCGGTCCGGCGGATATCGCCGCGACCGAGTCGCCACACGAGGATGAGCACCATCACGTCGAGCGGTGGGTACAACACCGTCGGGAGCCAGTCCCAGGCGCCGAGCCCGCCGCCCGCCAGTTGCGGATGAACAACGAGCACCCACAGCGCGAGCCAGCCGGCCAGCGCGTAGATCGCGCCGTCGAGCAGGAGTGTGGTGTCGCGTTTGCTGGCGCGGCCTCCGAGGAACCACACCGCGGCCAGGAGATAGGCGGGATACGTCAGCAGATAACACGCGTCGACGAGGTGACCGAACACCTTCGGGTCGACGGGCAGCAGGCCCTCGCTGTCCCACAGGAAGTCGGCCAGGACCGACGTCATGATGCCGAGGGCGAGCAGACGCCACGCCGATGCAGACTGCGGGCGGTAGCAACGGACTCCGAAGAGCACGGCCACGGCAGCGCCGAACCCTGGGAGTTCGTACGTGAGCAGTGTGCGCCATCCGGGCGGTTGCATCGTGCAGAGGAGCCCAGCCGCGAGCACGACAGTGAGGACTGCCACGGAACGCCAGATTGGTTGCCGATGGCGCCCGTCACTCATGAATGCCCACTCCTCTCCTGGAGCGGGTGGTCGACTCCTCGGCCGGGCGTCTTGAGACGTAGTTGTTTCAAGTGTGAGCCCTCGTGATGCTCGGTCAGGACGCGCAGGTGCTGGTCGTGACCGATCCCGGGTCGCATTCCTCCCAATCGGTGATCTGGAGAGTTTCGGCGCCGAAGCCGACGACCTGCTCCACGCGGGGGTCGTAGGCGACGTTCATGTTGTTCTTGATCTGGATGTTGTTCGCGTAGACCGCGCCGTGGAACTCGGCGTTGTTCTTGAAGGCGACCGGACCGTTGGGCGCGTACAGCAGAACGGCGGTGTTGTCACCTCCGGAAAGACTCGTCCCGGACATCGAGAAGTTGTTCTTGAATCCGATCGCGCAATCGGAGGGGTTTCCTCCGGTGGTGGTGCAACCCGAAGCGGGCGCCGCGTACCACGAGGCGAGGACGACCAGCTTGTCGGTGCTGCCGCTCGCGCCCATGCCGCCGGTGGTCATGTCGATCGGCGAGTCGGTCGCGATCACGGTGAGGTCGCCGATCACCGTCGCACCGTCGAGGCTCACGGGGTACGAGGCACCGCCGCCGGTGATGTAGAAGGTGCCCGAGAGGTTGGACTTGTTCGCGGCGATATACGTGTTGAACGCGGCGTAGTCGGTCGGGAACGTGTACGTGTGCGTGCTCGCAGTGGGATAGTTGGCGGCGTTGAAAGTGAACACCGGCATGCCCTGGGTCGCGGCGGCCGCGGTGCACGTGTTCGAGTATGTCGTGCCACTGACGCTCGACGCGATCGAGCCCCAGGCCTTCGCGTATCCGGTAATGCTGCCGCCGCCGATGTTGTACTTCGACTGGGATGGGTCGTCGGCGCATCCAGGTGTGGACGACGACGCCTGGGCGTTGGCGCCGATCGTGGCGCCGTTGCTCATGTTGATGCCGTAGTTACTCGAGTCGTACCCGCCGGACCATGCGAATCCCTCGATGGTCGAGTTGTTGCTCATCGAGATGTAGCTCGTTGCGGCGGTCACATTGCCGCTGCCGACGGTTCCGCCGGCGGGGCAGCTCCCACTCGTGGACGCGCGGACCGCGTCGCCGTTGTACACCTGGACGAACGTGTTGGCGAAGACGTCGCCGCACACGTTGTTGTTGTTCTTGGTCGAGACGTCAGAGAGCGAGAAGAGCGCGTACTTGAACGAGAGCGGTGGCGCCATCATCACCCGTAGCCGACGGGTCGCGGTGGTCGATGCAGCAGTTCCGGCGGTGCCGACCGCGTCGATCTGATACCCATTCCTCGACTGGGCAGTGATGCGATATTGGTACGTGCCTTCGTTGGTCGTGCCCGTGACGGTGCCCGAGGGGACGACGCCGGCGGAGTTCTGGAGGTACGCGATTGCCTGGTTGACCCCGGACTCTGCGATGTGCAGCGACTGGCCCCACGAGCGGTTGTGGGCGGATGCCGTCTGGTCGTGGAACGCGACGTACATCATGCCGGTGACGAACATGGTGGCGACGAAGGCAACCAAGAGGGCCGTGACGAGGGCCGCGCCGCGCTCGTCGCGGGCTCGGCGCAATCGGTAGCGGGCAACGAGTTGATGCATGGTCATCCTGTCAATGCGGCCGTGCGGTTCCGAAGGTTGACCTCGGAATCGAGAACAAGTGTGGTGGCGGGATGGCGGGCCGGTGTGACCTGGAGGTTGATGTCCACCCACTGCACGCCGGTCGAGGTGCCGCCAGTTACGTAGGCAAAGATGCTCGTGGTCGCGAGGTTCTTCAGGGCGATGAAGGCCGAACCGGAACCGATCTGCTTGGTGAGGGTGGTGCCCGTGGCGGAGTAGACGACCTGGGTTGGGGTGCCATTGATCGCAGTTGTGAACGTGATCGACGTCGTGGTGGAGGCAGCCTCGTTCACGGTCGACGCCTGCCGGAGCTCGCGCGTCATGCGGTTGAGGACGTTGCGCATGTCGTCGAGGTTCTTCGTGCGGTCGGCCTGGAAGGCCTGTGCTCCGGACACGGTGTCGAAGGCGCTGAGGACCGACAACAGGACGAGGATCAACAGCGCGCTGGTAATCATGAGCTCCACGATCGTCACGCCGGAGTCTCCGGCGCAACGCTCAGGAACACTGGTTCTTGGCGAAGGTGATCGTGGAAGATGCACTGGAGTTGTTCCCTGCGGAGTCGTAGGCGGTGACGTAGTAGCGGACGGACGTGAGTGACTTGCTGGTGGAATCGGCGTAGCTCTGGCTCGCGGTGCTACCGAGGAGGACCCACGTGACGCCGTCGGTGCTGCGGTAGACGTGGTACCCCACGAGGTACGTGTCGGTCGCCGCGCTCCAGCTGAGCGTGACGTTGCGCGTGGAACCGGAACATGATGCGGACTTCGCGAAACTCCCGGGGGTGGTCGGCACTGTGGTGTCGAGAATCAGCGACTGCGACGTCATCGAAAAGATGGTGCCGCTCGAGCCGTTCCGCTCTCGGCCGGAGATGGTCTTGGTGCCGTTGCCGCTCGTGAGCGTCCAGGCCACGGTTGGGCTCGCGCTGTACGTGACGTCGGCGCCCCACGTGGTACCGCCGTCGTTCGAGAAGTTGGCAATCGCCGAACCACACCCCGTGAGCGCCATCGTGATCGTGACGGTCGTGCTCGCGGTGTATCCACCGGATGCACCGCTGCTGCCCGCCACGCTGAAGCTGCCACATCCCCCTGACGATGTGGTCGTGGTCGTGGTGGTGGCGCTGGTTGTGGTGGTGGTGCTGGATGAGGTCGTGGTGGTGGCCGACGCTCCGAGCGATACCGTTCCGGGGCTGAACACTTGCGACTCGCGGAACATCTTCGAGCCGCCGAGCGTCGGGATCGTGTGGTACTGGACGACGACGCTCAGGCGTTTGAGGTTCTGCGTGCCGGCGATTGACGGATCGTCGACCCAGGTCACGTATTCATACACGTCGACCACAGTGGTACCGATCGTGACCGGACTCTCGAGGTGTTGCACGCCACCGTTGGTAGTATCGACTTTGAGGACTTCGTTCTGGCCGGTGCCCGTCACGTCGTAGTTCACGCCGTTGGTACTCACGTAGTAGTCGGGACTGGTGGGGTCGGTGCTGTGCACGGGCTGGGTGGCCAACGACATCGACGAGTAGTCGACGTCGCGGAGTTCCTCGATGCGCTTGTTCGCAACGGATTCCGCGACCTGCCGAGCGCGTGACAACGCAACTGCCTTGTAGTCGACACCGATCGACAGCGCGAGCCCGCTCATGATGATGGCGATGATCGAGATCGCGACCATGAGCTCGACGAGCGTCATCCCGACCTCGCCCTGCCCGAACCGGTTTCGCCCGCGCGCGGACCGGGCC
This sequence comes from Acidimicrobiia bacterium, assembly GCA_025357995.1. Taxonomy (GTDB): domain Bacteria; phylum Actinomycetota; class Acidimicrobiia; order IMCC26256; family JAENVU01; genus JAENVU01. Next base: position 20,265 of record JANYLF010000020.1, read on the forward strand.
GCATGACGCTGGCGAAGACCGTTGATCGCGGACAGCACAGTGACGCCTCGGGTGTTCCTCGGTTGGCAGTGGACCTTTCTGATATCTCACTGACGTATCGGAGGAACGGCGGCCGAACCCGAGGGCCATTCGACCTATATGTTCAAATGTTCGGCGCAGTCCTGCTCAGCCGGCCGCGGTGGCTCCGGCGCGGCGGCCGAAGAAGCTGCCGTCGCCGAGGGAGATGCCGCTCACGTACCCGCCGGCCGCGATGCCCGCGGTCGTGCGACCCGCGGCGAAGAGGCCGGGGATCGGTGTCTCGGTGCCGTCGAGCACGGCGCCATCGCTGTCGGTCGCGAGACCGCCGAGGGTGAACGGCGCGTAGATCGCGTCGCGATCGACGCGCAGGTCGACCGCTCCGAGCGGTGCCACCAAGGGCGTCACGAAGGGGGCGGCTTTGTGCCATTCGGGATCCCGGCCGTCGGCTGCGTGACGGTTGTAGCCGGCGAGTGTGGTCGCGAGCGTGACCGCGGCGGTCTTGGAGAGCCCGATGTCGTGCGCGAGTTCCTCCGCGGTCTCGGCGGCCCACTGCAAACGCATGCCGACGAAGTTCGTTTCGAAGATCGCCTCACTCACGATCATGTACACCTCGCCACCCTGCTCCAAGAGCGCGCGCATGCCGATCCGGCCGGTGTAGGTGTCTTCGTTGACGAAGCGTTCGCCGCGCGCGTTCACGAGGATCGCGCGCGCCAGTCGGTGCGGCGGTCCGATCGGCAGTGCGCACTCGACTGCATCCATATTGCGCAGTGCGGCGCCGACGCCTTGACCCAACCGAATCCCTCGGCCGTCGTCGTTCGGTTGTCCGACGCGCCACGCGACGTTCGGCTGGAGTGCGGGCGGGCAGTATTGACCAAGCATGTCGTCGTTGAAGATGAACCCACCCGCCGCGAGCACAACGCCTCGGCGCGCTCGTACCGCGCGGGTCGTGTCGTCGGTCGTGATCTCGACGCCCGCAACCACGCCGTCATGGTCGACGACGAGCCGCTTGACCCGTGCGTCGGTAAGCGCGCGTGCCTCGGTCTGAGCGCGGGCGGTGCCGAGGCAATCCATCAGGAATCCACCAGCCGTGTCCGGAAACTGCGGGTGGTGGCCGCGTGGGACAGGATCGGCGATGTCGGTGAAGGGCCACGAGTCTTCGCCGCCCGAAAACACCAATCCCGAATCGTCGAACGGTTCACGGTTGGGTTCGGCGTTGAACTGGCCCTTGAAGGGCACGCCGTGATCGACGAGCCAGTGGTAGTGCGCGACCGAACCTTCGCAGTACGCGTGCACCTTCGTGGCGTCGGTGTGCGGTCCGCAGGCCGCGACGAGGAATCGTTCCATGTTCTCGGCCGTGTCGGAGTAGCCGCAGGCCTGCTGCGTCGGAGTCCCACCACCGAGGTAGATCAACCCGCCGGAGAGCGCCGAGGTCCCGCCCGCGACCATGGCGCGTTCGACGCCGAGCACCGATGCGCCCGCCTCCGCGGCCGCGATCGTGGCGCAGGTGCCGGCGATGCCGAGCCCCACCACCACCACGTCGACCGTTTCGACGAACGTCGTTTGCTCGGCGCGTACAGGTGCGATCGGCTCTGTATCACCCATGCGTCGCTCAGAACTTCGTGATGATCGTGTCGGCAAAGCGCGTCAGTGAATCGAGTCGTACCGAGAGGTCGTCGGGGTCGCCGCCGTAGAAGTACCACGGCACGGCTTGAAGTTCGGTCACGCCGGCTTCGGCGAGGCGCCGATAGCCGTCGAGATCGAACGCGTCGGTCGCCAGCGCGTTGATCTCGAACGGCCGGTGCTCGCGGCCATACTCCCGTCGGTAGTTCCCGAGATTCTCGATGGCACCGACGATCTCCGCAGTCGTGTTCTGCACCGAGATCCAACCATCGGCCAGACGCGCGGCGCGGCGGAGACCCGGCTCGGACAAACCACCCACGTAGATCGGGACCGGAAGGTCGGGCGCGGGCGCCATCATCAGCCGGTCGAAGTCGTAGTGCTTGCCGTGGTACTCCACCCACTGGGGACCGCCACCGCCGCAGACGAGGCGCAGGATCTCGATCATCTCGTCGGCGCGTTTGCCGCGCGTGCGCATCTCGGTATGGGTCCACGCGAATTCTTCGGGGATCCAGGAAAGACCAACGCCGAGGCCGACGCGATCGCGGGAGAGCGCGGCCATCGACGACAGCTGCTTGGCCACCATCAACGGATCGCGGATGGGGAGCTTGACCACGTTGGTGAGGAATCGAATGCGTTCGGTGACCGCGGCCATCGCACTGATCGCCACGAACGGATCGACGAACGGTGTCTCGGGTCCCCAGAACCGGTTCCCGTCCTTCGAGTACGGGTACTCGGCCGACACACGCTCGGGAAAGAACACCGAATCGGGAACGGTGATGGTGTCGAACCCGTTGGCCTCGGCCGCGACGGCCATCGGCACGAGGTGATCGGCCACGAACATCGGAAACGCGACGGTCCAACGCATCAGGCACCTCTCACGGCTACAGGTCCGGGAGGCCGAGCGCGAGGTTCGCTTCTTCGAGCCCGCCGTCGATCTCGAAGATCTTGCCGGTCACGAAGCTCGCGGCCGGCGACGCGAGGTAGAGCGCGCACAGCGCGATGTCGTCGGGTTCGCCCAACCGTTTGAGCGGAGTGCCGCCGACCATCTCGTTGCGGATGCCCTCGTCGGTGAGGACCGTCTTGAGCGCGCTGGTGGCGACCGAGCCGACCGCGATGCCGTTCACACGCACCTTGGGCGCGAGGTCGGCGGCCATCAGGCGCGTGAGGTGTGAGAGCGCGGCCTTGGCGGTGCCGTACGCGCTGAACCCGCGATCCCGCAACCGCCCGATCGCCGAGGAGATGTTCACGATCGTGCCCTCGCCCTGTTCGAGCATGTGGGGAACCGCGGCCTTGGACAAGACGAATGCGGTGGTGGTGTTGAAATGGAATGCTCGTTCGAAGTATCCGGGACTGGTGTCGAGAAAGGGTCGCGGCGGTGTGCCACCCGCGTTGTTGACGACGATGTCGATGCGACCGAATGCCTCGATCGTCGCATCGGCGAGCGCGACGATGTTCTCGTTCTCGTTCACATCCGTGGGCACGACCAAGGCTTCTCGCCCGAACGCGCGTACGTCGGCGGCGACGGCTTCGAGTTGCTCCGCCGTTCGCGACGCCAGCACCACGTGGGCTCCGGCCTCGGCCAATGCCCGCGCGGTGGCAGCACCGATCCCGCGTCCCGCGCCGGTCACGATCGCGATCTTGCCGTCGACTCGGAATCGTTCGAGCACTGTTCTCCCTCCGTTGGTGGCGTGGAACGTAGCCGGACCCGGTCGGCACTCCGTTGGTTGACACCGCGCCTCGGGAGGGAGAGGAGAGAGAGTTGCACAGGCCGTGCAAAATCTTGGGGGAGATTCATGATGCGCTCTCGATCGATCCAACGCGGAATCGTCGCGATCATCGTGGGCCTCACCGTGGCCGGTGCCACGTTCGGGTTCACTCACGTCGCCGGCGCGGCGGCGATCGTCGTGAAGCCGAACTCGAATCTGGTCGTGGGCGCCGGCACGTACGCGGCGTCGGTCAGTGCCCCCAACGGAACGTTCCCCGCGGTCCCGGACCCGGCGCCGTACCGTCGAGTCGAACCGTCACCACCAAGCTCGGGAGCGCCGCGATCGTCGGCGCCTCGGGCACGTTTGCGACCGCTGACGTCGGTTCGTTCGTCGAGGACGGTGCCGGCGGTCGGATCCCCGATGGGGTCGCGGTGAATGCGCTGACGCCACTCGTCGCCGTCTACCCCCGCCAGGGCCTGGCCTACATCAAGACCGTGAACCTGACGGGAACGACCGCAACGTTGAGCCAGCCCGCGACGGCCGCGGGCAGTGGACCGGTCAACCTCATCACCCGGGCGACACCGGTGCTCCTCGTGACGCAATCGAGCGGTTCGATTCCCTTCATCGTTTCGGAGCCGACCGGCCTGTGTCTGAGCCCGCTGTTCGTGGGCGGTGTCTGTGGCTATTCGTCCGGCAACCTCGCCAACGACGCAACGAAGCAGGTGGTGTTCGCGAACGCCGACGGCAGCCTCACGTCGATCGCCTTCACGATCACCGAGGGCGGACTCGACGGAGTACTCGGGACCAACCCCGGGCCCATCTAGACGAAGATCTTCGACCCCGACGGCGCCGGTTTCGCACCGTTCGCCGGGTACGCAGTTCCGTCCACCGAACCCGGCGCCACCCCAATCGGTTGCGCGCCGGGACTTGCCAATCGATTGATCCCGAACCCGCTGGTCGGTGGCGTCGACTACTGCATGGTGAACGTCTTGGTGCTCAACGCGGGTGTTCAAACCACGCTGATCCCGTTCGCGCTCTCGTCGTTCCCGATCACGTGGGCCGCGTCGGCGGGCGACTTTGTCAGCGGTCCCGACCTCGTCATCACCGGCGCCGATTTCGCGAACAACGACGTAATCGTGAAGGTCGTGATCGCCAACGGCAAAGCCAAGGTGGCGGGGAATCCATTGGTGAAGTGTTTGGCGCTCAACCAGAGCATCACCGGCGTCACCGCGAGCGCGACCGGCGGTGTCTTGACCGCCGTCGCGGGATACGCCAACGGTTGCGTCGTTCCGCCGGGTTCGCTGACCAAAGTGACGCTGATCGGCTCGAAAGACGTGCAGAAGAGCCGGATTCCGTTGAATGCCGTGATCGGTACGAACCTGCCGAAGAAGGCGATCACCCTCATCACGATGCCGTAGCTCGGCCTAGGTTGTGCGGCGGAGGCGGTAGCTGATGGTGACGACGGCGCGGACACAGCCACGGATCGACGCGGGTCCGGCGGTCGCGATTCGCGGCGTGTCGAAACGATTCGCTGCCGTCGTGGCAGTCGACGATGTGTCGATCGAGATCGGCGCCGGTGAGTTCTTTTCGTTGCTCGGGCCGTCGGGCTCGGGCAAGACCACGATGCTGCGCATGATCGCGGGCTTCGAACTCCCGACGACTGGTCACATCGAGCTCGACGGTTCCAACGTGACCAACGCTGCGCCGTTCGACCGCGATGTCAATACCGTGTTTCAGGACTACGCCCTCTTTCCCCACATGAACGTCTTGCGCAACGTGGAGTACGGACTCCGGGTGAAGGGTGTGGCGAAAGCCGAACGTCGAGCACGTGCGGCGGCCGCGCTCCACACCGTTCGACTCGACGAGTACGGAGACCGCAAACCAGACCAGTTGAGCGGCGGGCAACGGCAACGCGTTGCACTGGCCCGCGCGTTGGTGAACGAGCCGAAGGTGTTACTGCTCGACGAACCACTCGGCGCGCTCGACCTCAAGCTGCGCGAGCAGATGCAAGTCGAGTTGGCGCGTATCCAACGCGATGTGGGGATCACATTCATCTTCGTCACTCACGATCAGGGCGAGGCACTCACGTTGAGCACGCGCGTCGCGGTGTTCAACCGCGGTCGAATCGAGCAAGTGGGTACGCCGCGCGAGATCTACGAGGCGCCCGCGACAGCCTTCGTGGCCGGCTTCGTCGGGACCGCCAGCGTCATCAGCGGCGAGACGGCGCGCGGGCTGGTAGGTAACGACGGCGCGTATTCGATACGGCCCGAGCGGGTGCGCATCGTCGGCGACGATGCGCACACCTCCGACGAAGTTCGCGCCAGCGGTACCGTGACCGACGTTCAATACCACGGTGACGGCACTCGGGTTCGGGTTGATCTCGCGCTCGGGTCGTCAGTCCTCGTCGAGGTTCCCAACCTAGGGATTGACGAAGCCACGCCTACACGCGGCGCGAATGTCACCGTTGGGTTCCGGCGCAGTGACATGCTCGCGCTCCACGGGGCGCCATCCGATTCCGTAGACGTACCAGGGGAGATACCATGAACCGAGTTTTGCGATGGGGTGCGCTGGCCGCAGTCCTCATGTTCGTACTCGTCGCGTGCGGGAGCAGTGGCGGTTCGAGTGCGAAGAAGCCCGACAACGGCGGGAGCACGACCAAGAGCGGTGGCTCCGTGTCGATCTTGGCCTGGCCCGGATACGCGGAAAACGGTTCAACGTCGAAGGACGTCGACTGGGTGACGCCGTTCGAGACGCAGTCCGGCTGCAAGGCGTCGGTGAAGACGTTCGGCACGTCGGACGAAGCGTTCCAACTCTTCAACACCGGTCAGTACGACGTCGTGTCGGCATCGGGGGACTCCTCCTTGCGCAGTGTGGCGAACGGCGACGCGGCGGTCATCGACACCGCGAAGATCACCACGTACGGCAACCTCGCGCCGTTCCTCAAGGGCAAGGCGTGGAACACAGCGGACGGCAAGGTCTACGGCGTGCCGCACGGGTGGGGCGCGAACCTGCTGATGTACAACGAGACGGTGGTGACGCCCGCACCCGACAGTTGGGGTGTGGTCTTCGACGCGGCCTCGCCGTACAAGGGCAAGCTGACCGCGTACGACTCACCGATCTACATTGCCGACGCGGCGCTGTACTTGTCGAAGACGAAGCCCGAACTCAAGATCACCAATCCCTATGCGCTGGACGACACGCAGTTCAAGGCGGCGGTCGATCTCCTCAAGGTGCAGAAGCCCAACATCGCCGAGTACTGGAGCGACTACCTCAAGGAGCAAGGTGCGTTCACGAAGGGCAGCCTCGTGCTCGGCACCACCTGGCAGGTGATCACGAACTTGATCCAAGCGGACAAGGCGTCTCCGCCGGTGAAGGCCATCCTCCCGAAGGAGGGTTCCACGGCGTGGTCCGACAGTTGGATGCTCTCGACCAAGTCGAAGAACGTGAGCTGTGCGTACAAGTGGATCAACTGGATCACGTCGCCCAAGGTGCAGGCGCAGGTGGCCGAGTACTTCGGCGAGGCCCCGGCGAACCTTCAGGCGTGTGCGGACACCACCGACAAGAGCTTCTGCACCACGTTCCACGCGAACGATCAGGCGTATTACGCGCAACTCGCGTACTGGACCACTCCGACCGCGAAGTGCGCCGACGGCCGAACCAACGTCCAGTGCAAGGCGTACAAGGACTGGACTGCGGCGTGGGACCAGATCAAGGGCAGCTGATCCCTCGAGGGGTGGGGGG
>JANYLF010000029.1 GCA_025357995.1 Acidimicrobiia bacterium
CCGACGCCGGTGTGGACTGTTCGAGCTCGCGCCGGCCGGCGCGCTCGGCGAAGACCTGGCCGCGCCCGATCGCGAGATGGATTGGATGCGCCGACTCTCGGCCGCGATCGGTCGTCCGGTCACGTTTGCGCTCACGCAGAACGATCACGATCCCGAGAGTTGGCGCAAGATGCTGCAGCTCGCCGGCGACGCGCGCGCCGAAGGGGCGCGGGTTCGTCCGCAGGTGGCCGGCCGGCCGGTCACGTTGCTGCTCGGGCTCGAAACGTTCCATCCGTTCGCGTACTGCCCGAGTTGGGGTGAGCTCGGCTTGCTCTCCGTCGCCGACCGCGTCGGTCGCCTGCGCGCGAATGCAGACCTCCGCGCGCGCCTGGTCGCCGAAGCGTCCCATCCCGACCCGGCGATGTTGCAGTTCCTCGATCCGGCTAAGGCCTACCCGCTCGGCAACCCGCCCAATTACGAGCCCGATGCCTCCGACAGCGTTGCGGCGCGCGCCGCGCGCGCCGGTTGCGACGTCTACGAGCTCTACCTCGAACTTCTCCTCGAAGACGACGGGCGCGCTCTCATCATGCGACCCCTCCTCAACTACACCGACGCGAACCTCGACGCGGTCCGCGAGATGTTGTTGCATCCCACGAGCGCGTGGGGACTCGGCGACGGTGGCGCGCACTGCGGAACCACGTGCGACGCCTCGACCCCCACATTCATGCTCACCCACTGGGCACGCGACCGCGACCACGACCAGCTCCCGCTCGAGTGGGTCGTGCGCAAGATGACGTCCGAGACCGCGTCGCTCTACGGGCTAGGCGACCGCGGCACCGTCGCGCCGGGTATGCGGGCCGACCTGAACCTGATCGACCACGCGGGCCTGCGACTGCACGCGCCCGAGATGACCTACGACCTTCCTGGGGATGCGCGTCGGTTCATCCAACGCGCCGACGGGTACGTCGCGACCATCGTGGCGGGAGAAGTCACCCTCGAACACGGCGAAGACACCGGCGCCCGCCCGGGTCAGCTGCTTCGCGGCGCCCGCTGATCGACCGCACCGACCACGCTCCGGGTCCGTCGACGCGGCAAACCTCCGAGCGCGAACGCGATCAAGCCCACGATCACGACGGCGCGGACCAAGATCGCGTACGGCACCAGGTGCCCGGCCACATTCGCGTCGACGATTCCGTGGAACCGGCCGAAGACCACGATGAAGACCGCGAGATCGGCGGCGCAGAAAGCCACCCAGGTGCGCCGCGCGACCGGGAGCAACACGAAGAAGGGCACGAGCCACAGGTCGTAGTTCGGTGAAAAGACCTTGTTGGTGAGCATGAAGATTCCCACTGCCGCCGCGCCGATCGCCGCGGCATTGAGGTTCCGGCGCACACCCAACACGCACACCAGACCGAGCCCGAGCGCCAGCAGCGCGGCGGCGAGCGCATTGGCCACATTCGCTGGGTGGGCGAGCCACGGATGACCCCACGGCGGCGTGGTGACCCAGGAAATGAGACTCCCCCACGTCGCATGCCGTGCGCCTTGGAACCGAGCGGGGTACGACCAACCACTCGGCGCCGCCAACGCGACCGGCGCGTTCACCGCGACGGTCACGGCGACGGCGCTCATGACCAGACGAACGGCGCCGCGTCTGTCCCCCGAGCACCACCGCTGCGCCGCCAGAGGCGGCACCAAGAGACCCGGAAAGAGCTTGGTCGACAACCCGAGGCCGAGCCACGCCCCGGCGGAACCATCGGATCCGCGTTCGTACGCGTAGATACCCAGAACGGCTGGGACCATCGCGAGCACGTCCCAGTTGTGAAACGCGTAGAGGACGACCGGCAAGCCCAGCACCCAACGCCACAACCGCGGTCCGCCACGGTCGTACAACAGCCGAGTCATTACGAGGATCAGGACCGCGTTGAGCAACGCGCTGAGCGCGAAGAAGGACGTCGCGGTGCGCCCGACGAGTGCGACCACGTAGGCGACGTATCCGATGACGACGGGATATTCGACTCGTCGGTCGACATAGGGAAACGCGTTCAGACGGAGTCGCCACGCGAAGTAGCGGCCGGGAATATCGCCCAAGGCCGTATGCCCACCGTGGCGATACACCGCGAGCTGCAGGAGCGCGGCGGCGATGAGGGTCGCCACGGTCCATCCGTACGCAGCTCCGCGCGAGATCGGTGGCGGGTCAGGCATCGTCGATGCCACACCCGCCGGGTGGGAGCGGGGCACCCGCCGCTCGCCGGGCCGCCACGAGTTCCTCGAGACGCGCCAGCTCACGCGCCTCGGCATAGGGGTCGCGGTCGGCGTCAGCCGCGTCGGGCTGGAGTAGTCCCGGAATCGGACCGCGCGCGGCGCGGAGTCGCATGCGCGTCCGCGCGATTTCGACGCTCAACGCGCGCTGATCGTCGTCGAGGTCGAGCAGCACGTCGGCCGCTCGCATATAGCCATAGTCGATCGACGCGGCGATGAGCTCCGGATCGATCGTCAGCGCGTCGTGAACGTCGACCTCGGGAACGATCACCGTGACTCGTCGGCCCCAACCTCGCGGCGGATCGATTTCCTTGCGCAACGTTTCGTCCGGGCCGATATCGGCCGACACTCGACGCGCGATGTCGAACAGCCCGCGGTCGGACGCATCGCCCCATGCATCGACGCCGGGCGCGGACGCCACCACCGCGAAGATATGGCCCGCACCCAGACCGTTGAATGCCAGGGCCAGTGGCAAGATCTCGCGCACACCACCATCGACGTAGTGCTCGCCGCCCATGAACTTCGGCGGGAACACCACCGGAATCGATGCCGACGCCAACACCGCGTCGTGCACGGACACCGGGTCGACACCGAGCTCGGTGCCGTCGCGCGCGTACAGCCGACCATGCTGGTCGATATAGCGCAGCTCGCCGCTCTCGAGGCTCACCGCACCGACGCGAAGCGTGAGCCCGGACTGTTGCATCAACTCCGGCGACAACTTCTCCTCGACGATCCCGCGCACGGGCTCCATGTTGAGGAGCGACTTGGCGCGCATGGCCGCGCGCAATGCCTCCACGGTTCCGTCCGTCTCGGGCGGGTTGCGCACGATCTCGCCGAGCATCCGCATGACGACACGCGCCTGACTCCCCGCGGTGCCGTGTTCGCCGGCGCGACCTCGCAGCGAGGATGCCCACGTGGCCTGCGCGCGCAGCTTGTCGAGCCACGGCTCGGTGAGCCACATATCTCGGTTGGACTCGAGACCCCGCCAAATCGCCTCGAGCTCGTCGATCGCTCGCCGACCCGTCTCCTCATCGTCGCCCTCGGCCAGCTTCGCGGCGATGATGGCGCCGACCGAGGAACCGACGAGGATCGCCGGTCGCAATCCGAGGTCGTCGTAGAGATAGCGAAGGACGCCGACCTCGAAGCTGCCTTGCGATCCCCCGCCACTGAGGACGAACGCGATCGGACTCCGCGCCATCCGGCGCCGCAGGTTCGTCCGCGCCGAGCGCACGAAGCGCGCGACGTCGAGGTCAGCCACGGGTAGCGCTCAGGATGGGACGATCTTCTCACCGTCGCGGAACACGGCGATGGCCTGAGTCGGACACCCTTGCGCGGCGAGGATCACCTTGTCTTCGGTGTCGCCCGCGGGATCGACCACGATCGCGATGCCGTCGTCATCCAGGTCGAAGACCGCGGGAGCCCAGAACGAGCAGTTTCCCGAGCCCATACACACTTCGCGGTTGATCTCGATCGACAGCGCCACGGATGTTCCTCCTCGTCGGCGACTCGCAAGCTAGTGGGCCGCGCCTGGCTCAGATCGATGCGGCCAGCTTCTTGGCGACATCCTCGACCGCCGAGACCTTGGACGGGACGTTGACCGCCCTGCCCGCGCTGTAGAAGACGGAGCCGGTCTTGCCGTTCTTCACGAAGTCGACCTGCACCGTGTTGGCGACGGTGTTCACATGGGAGAACGCCTTGTCCCCGATCCCGGAAACCGATTGACTATTGGGGAACAGCTTCGCGGAGAAGAACCTCTCGGCCGGGTAGATCCGGATCTGGAGCAGGTTGCGCACATCCAGACCGTCGCCGGGGTGGTGGTAGAAGCAGATACCCGTGACGAACGGCGTCGGGGTCGTGGGCGGACGAGACTCGGCCGACTCGCCAAAGACCTTCGCGGCATCGTCGGCGCTGATCACCGTGCACAAATCCTTGGGCCCGTCGGTAAACGGGAGAGCCGTCGACGTCGACGTCGTCGAATCGGCCGCCTTCGATGAAGCAGGAGTCCCTGAACTCTTCGCGCTCGAGCTGCTCCCGCACCCGACAACGACGAGCGCCAGGGCGACGCTTCCGAGAATCATGCCCAGTGTTCGCGATCGCGACATGTGTTGGTTCTCCCGTACGGACGACATATCGCACGTGACGCTACGCGGCACTCGCCGCCGGTTCGCGGACCGGTGTAAGACTCGACGATTCGGAGGGGTGCGATGACCGACACCGAGTGGAAGCTCAACTGGCGAAGATCGGCGGCCCATGGCCGGTTGGACGATCCCGCGCCGCGTGCGATCCGCCACACCATCATCTCGGTCGACGATCACCTCGTGGAGCCTCCGGGCATGTTCGACGGTCGCCTCCCGCGCGCGTTGCAGGATGGCGCGCCAAAGGTCGTGGAAACGGTCGAGGGCCATGAGGTCTGGGAGTTCGACGGGCGCATCTTCTTCCAAGTCGGGTTGAACGCCGTCGTCGGGCGGGATCGGCGCGATTGGCTCGTGGAGCCCACCCGCTTCGAGGACATGCGACCCGGCTGTTACGACATCGACGCTCGCGTCCACGACATGGACATCAACGGCGTGTGGGCCTCGGTGAACTTTCCGAGCCAGATCACCGGCTTCTGCGGCTCGGTGTTCTCGCGCTGTTCCGACCCGGAGCTCGGGCTCGCGGTCACTCGTGCGTGGAACGACTGGTTCTTCGAGGAGTGGCACTCGCCGTATCCCGACCGCATCGTGCCCATGGGGATCACCTACCTCGGCGATGCCGAACTCGGCGCGGCGGAGATCCGGCGCAATGCGGCGCGCGGCTTCACCGCGGTCACCCTGCCCGAGCAACCCCATCGCATCGACATGCCGTCGATCTTCTCGGGCTGGTGGGACCCGATCATCGCGGCGTGCGCGGAGACCGAAACCGTGATCTGTTTGCACGTCGGTTCGACCGGCGTGGCCGCGATGCCC
>JANYLF010000034.1 GCA_025357995.1 Acidimicrobiia bacterium
GTCGGCGAACCGGTCGCCAAAGTCGTGGCGCAACTCGACGGTTCGTCCACGCTGCTGGTCCTCGACGGGGGGCATCCCGTCGGCCTGCTGAGTCGAAGCGATGTGCTCGGATACCTTGCGGCGAAGGGCGTGGCGGAATGACTCACGAGAGCGGGGGACGCGGCGGTTTGGGGGCTGGCTTCGAAACGCTCGCGATTCATGCGGGCCAGCCGGCGGATCCGTCGACGGGCGCAGTGGTCACGCCGATCAGCTTGGCGACAACGTTCGCGCAGGACGCGGTGGGCAAGCATGCGGGGTTCGAGTACGGCCGCACCGGCAATCCGACGCGCGCCGCGTTGGAAGACTGTCTCGCGACGTTGGAAGGCGCGGCGCGCGGCCTCGCGTTCGCGAGCGGCATGGCCGCGGAGGACGCAGTACTCAGAGCACTCGTCGCGCCCGGGGATCACGTGGTGCTCCCGCTCGATGCCTACGGCGGAACGTTCCGCCTCGTGTCGCGCGTCTACGCCGACACGGGCGTCAGCTGGTCTGCCGCCGATCTCACCGAGCCGGACGCGCTAGCGGCCGTGTTCACGCCGACGACGCGCGTCGTATGGATCGAGACGCCGACCAATCCGGCGCTCGGGATCGTCGACATCGAAGCCGTGAGTGCCGTGGCGCACGCCCACGGTGTCACGGTGGTCGTCGACAACACGTTCGCCACGCCGTACCTCCAGCAGCCGCTTGCGCTCGGCGCCGACGTGGTGGTGCACTCGACGACGAAATATCTCGGTGGTCACTCGGACACGATCGGCGGCTTCGCGGCGGTAGGGAACGCGGAGCTTGGCGATCAACTCGCGTTCCTGCAAAACGCGATGGGCGCGGTCCCGGGGCCGTTCGACTGCTATCTCGTCCTCCGCGGCATCAAGACGCTCGCCGTGCGCATGGATCGCCATTGCGAGAACGCAGCCACGATCGCCGCGATGCTCGACCAACACCCGGCCGTCGATCGCGTGCTGTACCCGGGGTTGAATTCCCACCCGGGTCACGACATCGCCGCACGTCAGATGCGCGCCTTTGGCGGGATGATCAGCTTCATTGCGGCCGGCGGTGAGGAGGCCGCGTTGGACATCGCGGCCGCGACCGAGCTGTTCACCCTCGCGGAGTCGTTGGGCGCGGTCGAGTCGCTGATCGAGCACCCCGGCCGGATGACGCACGCGTCGGCCGCGGGATCCCCGCTCGAGGTCGACCCCGCGCTCATCCGCCTCTCGGTCGGTCTCGAATCCGTCGACGACCTCCTCACCGACCTCCGCCTCGCCCTTGATGAGGTCACGCCCTAACAACTTGTGTCGATAACCGCGCTGGGGGCGCGGATGCTGACGCAAGTTGGGGAGCCGGTACCCTCGACGGTGTGACGGCGTTGGTGGTGACTCTGGCGGTGGTGGTGGCGCTCCTCGTGCTGCTCGTCGTCAGTCTGTTGCGCAGCCACGCCGAAATCTTGCGGACGCTGCACGACGCCGGCCTCGGTCACGAGGCCGATGACTCCACGACGGCCCGCCGCGCCGCGACTTCCCAGGTCGCCCCGAACGGGCCGCCAAGCGGCCCGAGCCCCGAGGCCCGCGACATCAGCGGCGTTACCCCCGACGGCGACGCCGTTGCCGTCGGGATTCTCGGAAGTCCTACCCCGACCCTCCTCTCCTTTCTCTCCAGCGGTTGCCTCACGTGTCGCGAGTTCTGGGAAGCGTTCGGTGATCCTCGGCTCGAAGTGCCGGGCGACGCCCGCCTCGTCGTGGTCACGATGAGTCCGGAAGACGAGAGCGTGAGTGCGCTGCGCCGGCTCGTGCCCGAGCAGACGCTGGTAGTGATGTCGACCGCCGCATGGGAGGCCTACGAGGTCGCAGGCGCGCCGTACTTCGCCTACGTCGACGGGATGAGTGGCGCGGTCGTAGGTGAGGGCACCGCGTCGAACTGGGATCGCGTGCGCGACATGGTGAACGAATCGGTGGACGACGGTGCGCTCGCGTCGAGCCGCCGCCGCTCGGCCGCGCGCAAGACCCGCGCCGCCCGCCGGCATCTCGCCGACCGCGAGCGCGAGGCCCGCGCCGACGACGCGCTGCTCGCGGCCGGGATCAGTCCTGGCGACGCGCGGCTGTATCCGGCCACCGGTGGACCGGTGGAGCCGGATCCCGACCCTTCGTGAGCAACGCGGAGTTCGGTCTTGCGATCGTCGCCGTCGGGATCGCGGTGATCGCCGGCCTGCGCTCGACGTGGTCGCCCTGAGGTGAGTCGATGCTTGCGAGCATCCACCCGCTCGGGGAGCGGGCCCGCAACCAACGATTCGCGGTCACGGTGATCGCGTACGCACTCGGATCGGTACTCGGCGCGGCCGCGCTCGGAGCGATCCTCGGCATGGTTGGCCGGATCGCATTCGGATCGTCGATCCCGATGCGCGCCTCGCTGCTCGCCGTCGCCGCGGTCGTGGCGTTCGTCGTCGATCGGGCGCGTCTCCCGATACCGTCGTGGCGTCGCCAGGTGAACGAAGACTGGCTTTCCGAGTTCCGCGGCGCGATGTACGGCGTTGGATTCGGGGCGCAGCTCGGACTCGGGGTCGTGACCATCGTGACGACCGCGTCTGTGTATCTCACGTGGATCGCGGCGACCACGATGGCCAACGTCGCGGTCGGTGCGCTTGTCGGCGCTGCGTTCGGAATGGCGCGGGCGTTGCCCGTGCTGCTGTCGGCGCGCGTGCGCTCCCCGGCGAGCATCGCGGCGCGGGTGCGAATCCTCCATGCGTGGGACGGTAGATTTGGACTCGTGACCGTTGTGAGCGAGACCGTCGTCGCGTGCGTCGCGATCGTCGTGGCGGTGCAGTAATGGGAGCGCTCCGGGCCCACGGCATCGCGGCCACGCTTCCCGCTGGATGGGACGGTCGCATCTCGGTGCGTCGGGACGGTATCCCCGACCAGCTGGTGGCCGCGAGCGGGACGCGAGTCCTCGCGGCTCGATCACGCCCCGTCGTTCACCTCGCGAACTTCGGGCTCCCGGCGGACCGCGGCGACTTCGGGAGTGGCGCAGTCGAACTCATGGGTGACGGCGACGTGTTCGTCGTTCTGTTCGAACACGAACCGGAAGCGAGTGCCGCCGCGTTGTTCCGCGCCGCGGGGTTGCCGCGAACGCTCACCGCCCGCGACTTCGATCCCACGACTCTGCGGCGGGGAATCGCGGGTCAGAGCGGTCATCAGGCGTTCTTCCACGAACCTGGGCGCGCGTTCTGTCTCTACGTGGTCCTCGGTTCGCATGCTCGCCGCGCGCGACTGGTTCCCGAGGTCAACCGCGTGCTCGCGACCGTGACCTTCGCCCCCAGTCCCGCCAAGTAGCTTTTCCAAGCTCATGGGCGCTTGGTCCGGTCCGTTCCTCATCGCGACACTGCTGCTAGCCGCGGCCGGTGTGAGCAAGTTGATCGACCCCACAATGACGGTCGGCGCACTCCGCGCCTCGGGAATACGCGTTCCCGACGGCGCAGTGCGGGCCGTCGGTGGAGTGGAGGCCCTGCTTGCGATCGCGGCCGCGGTCACGGGTGCGCCGGTCCTCGCGGGCGCGGTCGGCATGTCGTATCTCGTCTTCACCGCGTTCGTGATCGTCGCGCTTACGCGGCACCTCCCGATCGGTACGTGCGGCTGCTTCGGCCGAACCGACACGCCACCGAGCGCGCTCCACGTGATCGTGAACCTCGGAGCGTCGGCGAGCGCATTCGCGATCGCGGCACGCGACGGCGGTGGTCTCGCGTCGGTGGTGCGCGATCAGCCGTTGGCCGGTGTTCCCCTCCTCCTGCTCGTTCTCACGGGCGCGTACGCTGCGTTCGCCGTCCTCACGGTGGTCCCACAACTTGCCAAGCAAGGAAAGAGGACGTGAGCGCGCGACTCGCAGATCGCGCGGCGCGGTTCGTCGGGCGGCACGCGAATCGGCGGAGCTTCTTGAAGCGGACCGCGATCGTGAGCACCGCGCTCGCGGTCGCGCCCACCGACTTCGTGTTGCACCCCGTGTCCGCGTACGGAGCGATCTGCAACTGCGGTGGTTCGGCGTGTGATTGCGGTTCACTGTGCTGCGATGGTTACACCGAGTTCTGTTGTACCCTGACCGGATCCAACTTCTGTCCGCCGGGTACCGTCGCCGCGGGCTGGTGGAAGGCCGACGGTTCGCGGTACTGCAACGGCGCCCGCTACTACATCGACTGCAACGCGACGTGTCACTGTGGGACCGGCAGTATCTGTCCTGATAACTGTTCGGACGCACCATGGGGCTGTGGTTGCGCGAACGGCGACTGCAACAACCGCAAGGCCGGGTGCACCGCGTTTCGGTACGGCCAGTGCAATCAACAGATCGCGACCGTCGGGCGCATTGCGTGTCGGGTCGTGTCGTGCGACGCGGCGGTGCTCGTGGTCGGGAACTGTGCCCCAACCGTTGCGGTCGACGACTCGACCGCGAACCACAATCAGCCGTGCCTGCAATCGGCACCTACCTTGGAGGACGACGTGGAACACGGAATGGCGGTCGATGTGGTTCTGAATCCACTCGACCCGACGAGCGGCTACACCCTCGATCGATGGGGTGGGGTGCACGAGTTCGGGACGCGCGCGTTCCCGACCCAGGTTTCGGGCTATTGGCCGGGCCAGGACGTGGCGCGCCGGATCGTCGTCACGGATTGGAATACCGCCAGGGGATACGTGATGGACCTCGACGGTGGAATGCATCCGTTCGGGGGGGCACCGCGCGTCACCGGAACCCCGTATTGGCGCGGCGGGAAAGTGGTGCCCTTCGTCGAACTCTGAGTAGCAGGTCCCGCTACCGACGCGCTCAGCTGCGTTGACCGGCGAGCCGCGTGTTCTTGAACTGCGCCTTCACGAAGTCGCGGTTGAGGAGCGCGATGAAGTCGATCGAAATCTCCTTCGGGCAGGCCTGCTCGCACTCGCCGTGGTTCGTACACGAACCGAAGAACTTCTCCATCTCCTCGACCATCGCGACGACCCGGGTGTAGCGCTCGGGTTGGCCCTGCGGAAGCAACGAGAGGTGGGAGTACTTCGCGGCGGTAAAGAGCTGCGCGGCGCTGTTCGGACACGCGGCCACGCACGCGCCGCAACCGATACAGGCGGCTGCGTCCATTGCCGCGTCGGCGGCTTCCTTCGGGACGAGGATCTCGTTCGCATCACGCGCCGCGCCGGTAGGCGCGGTGATGTAGCCGCCCGATTCCACGATGCGATCGAACGCGCTGCGGTCGACGGCGAGGTCCTTGATGATCGGGAACCCCGCGGCGCGCCACGGCTCGACCGTGATCACCGAACCGTTCTGGAGCTTGCGCAGGTGGAGCTGGCAGGTTGCGGTGCCCTTCTCCGGTCCGTGGGCGCGACCGTCGATCATCATGGCGCACGATCCGCAGATGCCTTCGCGACAATCGTGATCGAAGGCGACCGGCTCTTCGTTGTCCGCGAGCAGCTTCTCGTTGAGCACATCGAAGAGTTCGAGGAACGACATGTCTTCGCTCACGCCGGGCATCGCGTAGGTCTCGAATCTTCCGGGTGCATCGGGGCCGGCTTGGCGCCACACTCGCAGGGTCAGGTCCATCTTTTCGCCTCCCTACTTGTAACTGCGTTGCGCCAGGTAGATGTTGTCGAACGCGAGCGGTTCCTTGTGCACTTCGGGTCGCGCGTCCGATCCCTTCCACTCCCATGCGGCGGCGTACGCGAACCTGTCGTCGTCGCGCAATGCCTCGCCCTCATCCGTTTGGTGCTCCACTCGGAAATGGCCGCCGCAACTCTCTTCGCGTTCACGCGCGTCGCGTACGAGCAACTCGCCGAACTCGAGGAAGTCGGCGACGCGGCCCGCCTTCTCCAGGCTCTGGTTGAAGCTCTCGTTCTCGCCAAGGATCTTCACGTCGGTCCAGAACTCTTCGCGCAACTTGGGGATCGCGTCGAGCGCGTTGTCGAGGCTCTCCGCGCTGCGCGCCATGCCGCAGTCGTCCCACATGATCTTGCCGAGCTCGCGGTGGAAGTGGTCCACCGACTTCGTGCCCTTCACACCAAGCATCCGCGCGGTCTGATCGGCCACGTGGGCTTCGGCCTCCTTGAACGCCGGGTCGTCGGTACCAACGGCTTGCGAGCCGAGGAGAGGTGCGAGGTAGTCGTTGATGGTCGCCGGCAACACGAAGTACCCGTCGGCCAGACCCTGCATCAGCGCACTCGCACCGAGGCGGTTCGCGCCGTGATCGGAGAAGTTCG
>JANYLF010000043.1 GCA_025357995.1 Acidimicrobiia bacterium
CCCATCTGGCCCGACTGACCCACTCACTCCCCGGAGACTCCGATGGACCTGCTCGTCATCGACATCGGCACGTCGTCGATCCGCGCCGCGATCGTGCGCAACGACGCGACCGTGCACCACGAACAACACCGCGAGTTCCTGCCGGACTCCCCGGCGCCGGGGATGGTCGAGTTCGACGCGGCCGCAATGGCTCGAGTCGTGCTCGACGCCGCGCACGCCGCCCTCGCGGTGCACGGCGGTCCGGTGGCGGCAGTCGGGATCACCAATCAACGGGGCTCCACGGTCGTGTGGGACCGCGCCACGGGTGAACCGGTCGGGCCCGCCCAGGGCTGGCAAGACCTCCGCACGATCATCAACTGCCTCACGCACCGAGCCGCGGGCTTCCGCTTCGCGCCGAACGTCGCAGCCACCAAGATCGAGAACCTCCTCGACACGTTCGATCCCGACCGGTCACGCGATCTGTGCTTCGGCACCGTCGACTCGTGGATTGCGTGGACACTCTCGGAGAGCGCGCTCCACATCGCCGACGCCTCCAACGCCGCCGTCACCTCGATCCTGCACGCCGACGGTTCGGGTTGGTACGAGCCGGCGTTGGAGGTACTGCGTATTCCCGCGCGGATGCTGCCGACCGTGGTCGACACCAGCGGCATCGTGGGCACTGCGACTGCGCTTCCGGGCGCGCCGCCGATCGCGGCGTTGATCGGCGACCAGCAAGCGTCGCTCGTGGGTCAAGGCTGCGTTGGTCCCGGTCCCGCCAAGATCACGTTCGGCACCGGCGGCATGCTCGACCTCGTGGTGGGTCCGACGCGTCCGAGCTTCGAGACCCGCGGCGACGGCGGCACGTTCCCGATCATCACCATGCGCCGAGAGGGTGTCGACACGTGGGGTCTGGAAGCGATCATGCTCTCGGCCGGTACCAACGTAGAGTGGCTACGCGACGACCTGGGCATCCTTGCCAGCTCCGCCGCGAGCCACGAGGTGGCCCAGCAGTGTTCGGATTCGGGTGGCGTCATGTACGTGCCCGCCCTCATGGGGCTCGGGACCCCGAACTGGGATTACGGCGCGCGCGGCACGATGCTCGGACTCACGCGCGGGAGCGGGCGCCCGCAGATCGTGCGCGCCGTGCTCGAGGGCATCGCGCAGCGTGGCGCGGACCTTGTCGAGTCGTCGGAAACCGACGCACACATGACGATCGACGTACTGCGGGTCGACGGCGGGATGTCGCGCAACCCCACGTTCGTGCAGGCGTTGTCCGACGCGGCGCAAAAACCGGTCGAGATCTCGCCCGTGTGCGAAGCAACCACGTTGGGCGCAGGCTTCATGGCCGGCCTTGCCGTCGGCGCGTGGCCCGACTTGGAGTCGCTGGCCGCCACGTGGTCGCCGATCGCGCGCTACGAGCCCGGCGCGCCCACCGACCGCGACCGCTGGCGCGAGGCCGTGTCGCGCGCCGCCAACTGGCTCTCCGACCTCTCCGCCGTCGACTTCTGACAACTTGCGTCAATTTCCCACCTCAGGGGTGGGATATTGACGCAAGTTCGAGGGTGCCACGGGCTGCGACCGGGATGACCGCGCGGCCGAGGAGGAGCTCGCCGTGGACGGTGTCGGGCGTTTCCCACTCCAGGTCGAACCCCACGGCGATGCGATCGCCGATCTCCTCGGAGGGGTCGTCGACGCGCAGGCCGAACGCCTCCAAGCCGAAGCTCCAGTGCTCGTCGGGCGTTTCGCAGACGAACTCCACCCACAGCCCGTCGGCACGGAACTCCAGCTGCGCGCCCCGAGCCCGCGGCACTTCGTCATCGCGCACCACGATCAGGCCGTCGCCGATCGCATCGCCGGAGAATAAGGCGTCGAACCGCACGAGCCCACTCGCCGGAACCTCGAGCTCGATCACGGCACCAACGTCCGGCGCCGCGAACTCGAGCCGGTACATCACTGAATCAGCGAGTAGTACAAGGCGTCGGGGGGCGTTTCCATGCCTTCGGGCATACCCTCGATCAAAGAGAACGCTTCGTACAGATCGAGACTGTCGCGCGGAACGCTCCAGTCGAGCTGATCCACCACGCCCGCCGCGAGCGCGAACGGCCGCAAGAACGTGAAGTAGACGAACGCGCCCGCGTCGATCTTCTCCTTGCGGGTCATCGCGGCGATCAGGCGGTACAACGCCGCCTGCGCGCGCTTGGTCGTCGCGGCAATGTCTGGCAACTCGGACATCGAGATGGGCGTGAGCGTTCCACCGGTGCTGTCGAACATACCGAACGACGCCAACCGCGAGAAGTAGTCGACGGGATCGGTCGTCGACGTTCCCCAGTCGTTGGCCGTCACCTGCACATCATCGAGCACGAACGCGCACGTGAGATTCGAGTGGGGAAGATCCCCGCATACCTCGGCGCTCCACGGGAAGTAGCCCACACCGAACTCGTTGAAGTCACGGACCAAGACCGTACGACCGTCCGCCAACGGATACGGACCGGTGTCCTGGTACCCGGCGCGCGTGTCGAAGTACAACAAGAAGAGGAACGACGTAAGAAGTGCGTTGGTCTTCGCGATCTGGCGACGGGTCGCGTCGTCGGTCACCGGGACCGAACCCGCGACCAGCTCGTCGAGAACGTCCGCGCCGTACCTCGGCACAACAAGTCCTGCGTCGTACGCCTGATGCTGGCCGTCTCCACGGAATGCGAGCGCGGCCGGTGCCCAGAAGTCGAAGATGGTTCCGAGTCGGTCGAGGTCGTCGGCCGGGTCGATCAGCCCGAACGCGTCCATCAGCTCACGGATGACCAGCGGGAGGTTCGCGATCGACCAGAGATGCACCGCGTCGATCTGGTTCCCCGGCCTCCGACCGAGCGCGCCCAACTCCTCCGGGGAGCGCGCCGCAGCAATGATCCGCATCATCTCCGGATATCGGCGGTACGCCTCGAGGCACGAGACCAGGATGTACGCCGTGACGGGAATCAGTGCCGATTCCAGCGCGGTGCGCTCAGCCGTCATTTCGCCCGAGATCCGACCGTGGAATCGCAACCATTCGTTGACCGCGTCCTTGTCCACGATCAGCTCGCGCTCCGAACGACGCCGGCGTCGGCGGTGCAGTCGACGACCACCGCGGCGCCATCGACCGGGAGATCCCCGGTGAGCGCCGTCGCCATGATGCACGGCACTCGATACTCGCGGCTCACGATCCCGATGTGACTCGCTGGCGTCCCCGACATACACACCACGGCCGTCAGCTCGTCAAAAATCGGCGCGAGAAACGTGGCGCCCGCGTCTTGCACTCCGGCGATCACACCCTCGGCACCGGTATCCATCAATGCCAACACGTCGTCGGGCGAGTGCAACATCCGCCACGTACCGTGCACCGGCTCGGCTTCGAACACCGTGACCCCGGCCCCCAGAACGTCGGTCATGGCGCTGGACCCTACCCGCGCGTCGGACACGCGTAGATTCGTCAGCCGTGGACGAACGATCGCTGCTGCTGCGGCTCCGGTTACTCGGACGCATTGACGACCCCGCGACCGACGAAAGTGCGGAGCTCGTGGCCAACGGCCGCGCGACCATCCGTCATCATCGACTCGTGTTGTCGCAAGCCGGGCGCATCGCTGCCGACGCAGAGTGTCGGTTCGACCACCCTGAGCGCACGCCCGCGGTCGCGACCGCGTACGAGCACTTCTTGGTCCGCAACGCGGAGCTCATTCGAGTGTGCAACGACTGGCAGGTCCGACCCGGCAACGTGGCCAACGATCACACCGA
>JANYLF010000044.1 GCA_025357995.1 Acidimicrobiia bacterium
CTCGCTCGTCGAGGCCTTGCGCTTGGGCCGCGCGACCCCGGGCGTCGGACCCCATCTCGGACCGGACGGCCAACCGAGCCTTTGGGGCGACGCGTGGGACGCGGGCGGCGATCTCGTCGGTGGGCTGGTCGAGGTCGGAGGCGTGCTGGTACGGCCGTTCGCGGTCGTCGGACGGTACGTCCTCGATCACACCGCCGTAGGCGCGGGGATCCAAGATCTCCGCACGATGGCGTCGCGGTTCGCCGAGTATCTGCACTCCCGAGGCGACTGCACGGACGACACCAAAGCCGCGCCCGGGGGAGGCGGCTCCGGTCACTCGCTCATGGCCGTGGGCGGTATCAACAGCAGCACCGATCCGCGCACCGGTGCGACGTTCGGTCTCGATACCCGCGCGCTCGGATATCACGCCGACGAAGTGCAGTGGTTCTCCTACGCCTCGCGCGGCGGAACGTATCGGCAGTCCGACACGTGGGGCGATCTGGTGGTGAAGGCTTACGCGCTGCGCAATCAACTCCGCGCCACGGAGGCGCGCCACCCGGGTCGGGAGGTCGATCTCATCGCGCATTCGCAAGGGGGTGTCGTGGTCGACGTCTTCATGCAGCTTGTCTACGACCCGGCCGATCCCACGTTGCCGCCCCTGGGAACCGTGGTCACGTTGTCGTCGCCGCATCTGGGCGACCCGCTGGCGAGCGTCGCCCACGAGGTCCGGTCGTCGAAGGAAGGTCGCCGGCTCCTCGACGCGGCCGAGGGGCTGGCCGGCGGCGCGCTCCCGCCGTCGGCCGGTCGGTCCACTCGTCAGCTGGCCGAGGGTTCGGACCTCATACGACACCTCTGGGATCGGCCGCTCCCGGACCAGATGCAGGTGACGTCGATCGGAACGCCGGACGATCTCGTGGTACCCGCCGATCGTACGGAGGCTCCCGGGGCGCGCCACGTGACGTCGGACCCTTCGGGGCTGGGTGACCACTCGGCCATCGTCGCCGATCCCGATGTCATGCGCGACGTCCGCTTGGCGCTCGAACAACGCCCGCCGGCGTGCGTGGGCTGGCTCCAAGGAATCCGGGAGGCGGTCGAGCCGGTGTTGATCCGCCGGTTCGAGCTCAACCTCGGCCACGCGATCTCGCACGCCATCCACCCCTAGCAACCCAGACGAGACATGGAGGTCTCAGCAATGATCATTGATTGGGAAATCGAACCCGTTCCATCCACCCCGGTGATTCCCCGTCGACCAGCACCGGTCGTCATCCGTAGGTACCGACGGCTCAGAGTTTCACGCCGGGGCCTGCTCGTCGCCAGTGCAATCGTCGTGGCCAGGATCGTCGGAGTCGGGAGCGCGGTCGCCTTCAGTTCGGCAGAAGACACTCATCACCGCGCCGCCGCCGGCTCTCGGTTCGGCCAACAGGATCCGTTCGACATCGCGCGCCCACAGAATGTGGTGCACGTGTGGTCGAACGACCTCAGCGCCGACCCCACGGAGTTGTTGGTGAACGGCGACGATGCGTTCGTGGTCACACCGACCCGCGTCACCGTGTTCGGCACCGACGAAGGCCGGCTCCGATGGAAGACCGACGTGAAGAACGCGGAGCCGTACATCGCCGCGAATGCCGACACCGTGCTCGTCGCGGCCACCGACGGGTTCGAGGCACTCGACCGGCGTACGGGCGCCTCTCGGTGGCGGGTCGGCATCGACGACCCGGCCGATCTCGGACGCACCGTCGGGATCGTCCGCGCCGCGGGGAACGAGATCGCGGTGACGAGCACCGAGCACGGAGGCGTCGTGGGCATGGATGCCACGACGGGCGCGATCCGCTGGTCGGTCGCGGTCGACGGTGCACCGCGCGGCCGCATGGCGGTCGACGAAGCCAGTGGCGCGGTGGCGCTCCTGACCACCGACGGCGAGCAGGTGGCACTCCGGGTCCTCGACGCGGCTACTGGCGCGGTGCGTTGGAGTCGCACGCTGCCGCGAGACACCGGGGTACCGGCGTTCGTGGGCGATCTCTTGCTGATCGGAAGTGGGCGCGGTGACTCCGGGACGGTCCAGGGCGTGTCGGCCCACGATGGTGTCACCCGGTGGAGCGTTCCGGTCGACGAAGGGTTCGAAGCCACCAAGGCGCCCGCGATCGAAGGTCGACACGCGATCTTCGTGAACTCGCTCGGCACGGTGTATTCGGTTGATGCTCGTTCGGGCAGGCTCGCCTGGACGACGCACCTGCCGTCACCCGCCTTGGCGGATTCTCCGGCCATCGCCGGAGGTCTGATCGTCGTCCACGACACGTTTGCCCAGGTGCATACCCTCGACCTTCGCACCGGCACGCTGCTGGCATCGCGTGCGTCGCTCGGTGTCCCCGTAGGGATCGGATCCGCGCCCAACCGGATCATCTACGTCCAGGCCCAGACCCAATACGGGCAGGTCATGGCATATGCCCCTGCGGTCTTGGCGCGGCCCGTCGGGGCCAGACCGCCCCGCAAGTAGCGGCGCCCGCGGGTCTCGGCGGCTCGGAGCCGTCGAGAGCCGCCGGACTACACTGCCGCCCGACTCGAACGCCTTCCGGTACTCGAGATCTCGCACGCCCGGCATCCAATGGTCGTCCCCGGATTCCTCCGGAGACGCTGCCCGGGCGGAGGACCAACCAGAGGAAAGGACATCCGCGTGGCTGTCGTCACCATGAAACAGCTGCTGGAGGCCGGAGTTCACTTCGGTCACCAGACGCGTCGTTGGAATCCGAAGATGCGTCGTTTCATCTTCGGTGAGCGCAACGGCATCTACATCGTCGACCTCCAGCAAACGCTGGAGCGCATCGACACCGCCTACCGGTTCGTGCGGGGCACCGTCGCCGACGGTGGCACCGTGCTCTTCGTCGGCACCAAGAAGCAGGCTCGCGAGCCGATCCAGAACATGGCGACGCGCTGCGGCATGCCGTACGTGAACTACCGCTGGCTGGGCGGCATGCTCACCAACTTCCAAACGGTGCACGCCCGCGTCGCCAAGCTCCGCGAGATGGAGCGCCAACTCGCCACCGGCGAAGTCGAGCAGATGATCAAGAAGGAAGGTCTCAAGCTCCGGCGCGAGGTCGTCAAGCTCGATCGCAACCTCGGTGGTATCCGCAACCTGGAGAAGCTGCCGAGTGCGGTCTTCGTGATCGACACCAAGCAGGAGCACATCGCGGTGACCGAAGCCAACCGGCTCGGGATCCCTGTCGTCGCGATCGTCGACACGAACTGTGATCCGGACATCATCCAGTACGTCATCCCTGGCAACGACGACGCCATCCGATCGTCCAACCTCATGTGTCGGGTGATTGCCGATGCGGTCGACGAAGGTCGCCACCTTGCACAGAAGAAGGGTGCGCGTCCCGGCACCAAGTCTGAGGCCACGCCGCCCAAGGCGCTCAGTGCCGAGCAGCAGAAGGAGCGCGCCGAGGCGCAGGCCAAGGCGCGCAATGAGGCCGCGGCCCAGCAGGCGGCCCGCGAAACGCGTCTGGCCGAATCCAAGGCGAAGGCCGCAACCGAAGGCGATGCCGCCGTGCCAGACCCGACCGCGAGCGAGACGCCCGCACCGGCGTCTGACACCACAGCCGTCACGACAGCGGAGCCCACAGCCGACACCACAGCGGGCGAGGCTGGGGTCACTGCAGAGGCCGGCCCGGTTGGTGAGACCTCGAATGGCTGACTTTGGCGCACAGGACGTCGCGGCACTCCGCAAACTCACGGGCGCCGGGATGATGGACTGCAAGAAGGCGCTCACGGAAACCGACGGCGACATGGAAGCCGCCAAGGATTGGCTGCGGACCAAGGGCCTGGCCGGCGCCGCCAAGCGAGCGGGTCGCGCCGCGGACCAGGGCGCGGTCGAAGTCGTCGTCGTTGGCACTGCGGCGGCGGTGGTCGAGCTCAACTGCGAGACCGACTTCGTGGCCAAGGGTGCCGACTTCAAAGCCGCGGTCCTGGCGTTGGCCAACCAGGTTGCCGCGAACGGCGACGAGAACCTTGGGGCGCAGCCCTTCGAGAGCTCCACAGTCGCCGAGGCGATCACCCAGATGGGCTCCACACTGGGCGAGCGCATCGAGCTCGGACGCACTGCCCGCTACGAGTCCGCCGACGGCGTGCTGGACGCGTACAAGCACGTGCAGAACGAGCGCGGCACGATCGGCGTGCTCGTGGAACTCGGCGGTGTCGCCCCCGGCGACGAGAAGGCCCAAGCCGTGGCGCACGATATTGCGCTCCACATCGCGAGCGCCGCACCGCGGTACGTGAGCAAGGACGACGTCCCTGTCGACGCGCTCGAGAAAGAGCGCGTCCTACTCACCGAGCTCACCCTTAACGAGGGCAAGCCCGAGAACGCGGTCGAAAAGATCGTGGCCGGACGCCTGAATGGGTTCTACAAGGACTACTGCCTCCTCGAGCAGGGCTTCGTCAAGGACTCGAAGACGACGATCGCCAAGCTGGTGGAGGGCCTCGGCGCGGGAGCCACCGTTCGCCGGTTCGTGCGCATCAAGGTCGGCGAGGACTGAGTTCCCGTGTCCGAGAGTCGGTTCCGCCGCGTCATTCTGAAGCTCTCGGGTGAATCCTTCGCCGAGGAGATCGGCTTCGGGATCGACGCCACGATCGTCGAACGAATCGCGACCGAGATCGCCGACGCCCGCAACGAGCTGGGGTTGGAGATTGCGATCGTCGTGGGTGGTGGCAACATCTTCCGCGGCATTGCGGGCAAGACACGGGGGATGGACCGAGCCCGCGCGGATTACATGGGCATGCTCGCCACGGTGATCAACGCACTCGCCCTGCAGGACGCGCTCGAAGGCGTGGGTCAACCCACTCGCGTGCAGACCGCGATCACGATGGCCAAGGTGGCCGAGCCCTACATCCCGCTGCGGGCGATCCGGCATCTGGAAAAAGGCCGGATTGTGGTGTTCGCCGCAGGTACCGGCAACCCCTACTTCACGACCGACACCACCGCCGCGTTGCGGGCGGCCGAGATGGGCGCGGACGCGGTGTTGAAGGGCACACACTCGGGGGTCGACGGCGTGTACAGCGCAGATCCCCGGCTTGATTCGACCGCGGTGAAGCTCACCGAGATCTCGCATTTCGAGGTCATCAACCGCGGCCTCAAGGTGATGGACTCGACGGCCATCACGTTTTGTATGGACAACGAGCTGCCGATCATCGTCTTCGACGTGTCGACGCCGGGCAACATCCGGCGCGCCCTCATCGGTGAGGCGATCGGCACGCTGGTGAGTTCGAAGGAAGGTTGAGATGCCGACGCCGTCAGAAGTCGTTGTCGACTGCAAAGACAAGATGCACAAGGCCGTCGACCACTTGAAGTCGGAGTTCTCCGCGGTGCGTACCGGCCGGGCCACGCCGGCGCTCGTCGAGAAGATTCGCGTCGACTACTACGGCAGCGAAGTTCCGCTGCAACAGATCGCTGGTTTTGGCGTCCCGGAAGCCCGCGTCCTGGTGATCTCGCCCTACGACAAGGGCGCGATGGGCGCGATCGAGAAGGCGATTCAACAGAGCGACCTCGGCATCAATCCGGGCAACGACGGTCAGGTGATACGCCTGGTGTTCCCGGAACTCACCCAGGACCGCCGTAAGGAACTGGTCAAAGTCGTGAAGGGTCAAGCGGAGGAAGGACGGGTGGCGATTCGAAACCTGCGTCGCCACGCCCGCCAGGAGCTCGAAGCGCTCGAGAAGAACGCGGAAATTTCGCGGGATGAGCTCGATCGGATCGAGAAAGACCTGGAAAAGCTGACCCACGAGATCATCGCCGAGTTGGATCAGCTGCTGAGTCACAAGGAAAAGGAACTCTTGGAGGTCTAGGAGCACGGCCGGCCAGGTACTGGGGCCGACGGGCCCATGCGGTCTAGGGTGCGCGACGTTCTTGGTGCGCACGGGGGGTACAGCCGTGACTGATCGTCACGACGAAGAAAACGAGATCACCGAACTGCCGACATCGCTGCCGCCAGTGGCGGGCGAGGGCGTGCGGATCATCGGTGCGGAGGAGGCGCAGGCTGCGCTGGATTCCGGTGCCGTCGCACGCCGACTCGGCGAGCCCGAGCTGGGTTTCGGCGAGGTGCCGGCTCGGACCGACGTCGCCGACGAGCCCACCGCCGAGCACCCCGTCGTGTCAGGCGCGGAGCCCGACCCGCGTTTCGACGCGCACGCCACTCAGGCAATGGACGTTGTCGATGTCGACGCGGGGGATGGCATCGCGCCGCCCCCGGCGCCCGAAGGCCTTCCGCACTGGAGCGAACCGGCCACCGGTGAAGTGCCGATCATCTTGGCCGACGCCACACCGGACGATGCGCTCGACGCGTCGGGCGGGTTGCGCTATCGGACCGGTGCCACGGCCGGGTGGACCGAAGAGGAGTTGGATTCGTTCGAGGGGTTCGAGCCCGAGGTCGACGACGACTTGGATCTGAGCGCGCTCGCAACTCCACCGGAAGACGACGATGTCGCCTTCGATCGTGAAGTCGCGGCGCGCCGGGTGCGCACCACGCCGTCGCCGCGTCCTCGCGCGGGTGCCGGCACGCGCGGTCCCCGCGATCCGGACCATTTGGGCAACGGTGCCGATCGGCCCGACATGTTGGTGCGAGTGGTCACCGGACTCGGCATGGCGGTGCTGGCGCTGGTCTGCTTGTCGGCCGGACGTGACGTGACGATGGTGCTGGCGACCGCGATCGTGGGCGTGTGTGCCTTCGAGTTCTTCGCGGCGTTGCACGCGCGCGGATTCCGTCCGGCAACGGTGATCGCGATGCTCGCCTCGCTCACGATCGTTCCGCTTGCGTACGAGCGCGGTTACTTCGCGTTCGCGTTCACGTTGCCGTTGGTGATGGTGTTCACGTTGTTGTGGTTCGTGTTCGAGGTTGTGCACACGCGGCCGATGGTGAATGTCGCGGTCACGGTCGGTGGGTTCGTGTATGTCGGTGTGATCGGCGGCTTCGCGGGACTCCTGCTTTCGTATCAGGACGGCGTCGGGCTCATCATCGGGGTCGCGGTGCCCGTCATCGCGTATGACGTGTTCGGGTACTTCGTGGGTTCGCAGTTGGGTAAGACCCGCCTCGCGCCCGCGATCTCGCCGAACAAGACCGTCGAAGGTCTCATCGGCGGCATGACCGGCTCGATCATCGCCTCGGTACTCATCGTGAAGCAGATCGCGCCCTGGGGAAACCTCGGTGACGCGCTGGCGCTCGGCATCACGATCGCGTTCATGGCGCCACTCGGCGATCTCGCGGAATCGATGCTCAAGCGTGATCTCGGGATCAAGGACTTCGGCGCGATCCTTCCGGGTCACGGCGGAATGCTTGATCGCTTCGACGCTCTCCTGTTTTGTATGCCCGCGGTCTATTTCCTGGCCCGGGCGCTCGGCGTCGGTTGACCGGGCCTCGCCGCGTCGCCCTCCTGGGCTCGACGGGGTCGATTGGGACCCAAGCCCTCGACGTCATCCGCGCGCACCGCGACGACTACGAGGTCGTCGCGTTGGCCACCGGCGCCAACGCGGAGCTGTTGGCGATCCAGGCGGCGGAGTTCGATGTGCCATCCGATCGGGCACTCCTGGCGGGGAACCGACCCGAGGTGTTGGCCGAGTTGGCCGCGCTCGCGGAGGTCGATGTCGTACTCAACGCAGTGGTTGGCTTCGCCGGCCTGCCCGCGACGATTGCGGCGCTCACGGCGGGGAAGCGCCTTGCTCTCGCAAACAAGGAGAGCCTGATCGCGGGTGGTCCGGTCGTACGCGCGATTCGGGAATCCGGCGGGGGCGAGATCGTTCCGGTCGACTCGGAACATTCCGCCGTCTACCAGGCGCTCCGATCCGGGCGGGCGTCCGAAGTCGCGACGATCGTGCTGACCGCGAGTGGGGGTCCGTTCCGCGGTTGCTCGCGCGCCGAACTCGAACACGTCGGGATCGAAGACGCGCTCGCGCATCCCACGTGGTCGATGGGCCCGAAGATCACGATCGACTCGTCCACGTTGATGAACAAGGGTCTCGAGGTCATCGAGGCGCACGAACTCTTCGCGGTGGACTTCGACCAGATCGAGGTCGTCGTGCATCCCCAGACGGTCGTGCACGGGATGGTCACGTTCTGTGACGGCGCGACGATCGCGCAGTTGTCGATGCCG
>JANYLF010000048.1 GCA_025357995.1 Acidimicrobiia bacterium
AACCGGCCGAGCCGCCGGCTGCCGGAGCTGAGGAGTTCACGCTTCTCCACCAGGTACGCGGCAAAGAAGATCACGAGCATCACCTTGGCCAGCTCGCCGGGTTGGAACGTGAGACTGCCGAACCGAATCCACAGTCGCGCCCCGTTGATTTCGGCACCGAGGCCCGGCACGAGCGGAATCAACAGAGCGGCGACTCCGAGGAAGAGAAACGTGTAGCGGTATCGCGCGAGAGATCGCGCGTGGCGGACCACGACCAACGTGATCACGAACGCGCCGATGCCGACGGCGATCCAGATGGATTGCGCGGGTGCGACCGCGGGGTCCTTCGGGCCCGCGTTGAGGTCCAGCCGCGACATCGTGACGAACCCGATACCGAGGAGGAGCGCGGCGAGGGGGAGCAACGTGGCGTCGGCGCGCGGCGCGAAACGACGCACCGCGAGGTGCGCGCACGCGAACATCCCCACGATCGCGCCGAGGAATCCCCACAGATGCGGGGGCACCGACGGCGCCTTCGAGAGGGCAAGGAGCACGTACCCACCGGCCGTCGCGAGCAGCGCGAGGACTCCGAGGCTGAGCTCGCGCGCGCGACGTGCGCGTGCGAGTGGTGACGCGACGGGGCTCACGGTTTCGACGTTGGTGTCGTGGCGCCCACGGGCGGCGGCGCCGGCGTGGTGGTCGAGGTCGAGGTGGTGCTGCTCGTCGAGGTCGTCGTGGTCGTGGGGCTGAGGTTCTTGCGCGCGCCTCGGATGAACTGGCGCGCGGCCGCGAGGTCGGAGAACTCCTTCTTCGCCACGACCGCACGATGGTCGACGTCGCTCAATCGGTACTGCTCGAGGCCAGTGCGGTCGACCACCTCGGGATCCCAGAACAGCAGACCGCCCGGCCGGCCCCGGGAGATGACGACCCGGTGATGATCGAACGCGAGGAAGTACGAATTCTTGGCGTACCACCCGATGGTTCCGATCGCGACACCCACGATGACGACGATCGGCACCACAAACATCAGCACGCGCCCGATGCCGCGCCCGATGCCGCGCCGCGCCCGCCGCGGTTCCCGGAACCGTGCGGTGTCGCGCGGCGGCGAGCTCGGCGCCGATGGTGAAGCGGTCGACGTCGAGGAGGGCCCGCCCGACGCGTCGACGCTTGTACTCGTGGTCACCACGGTGATGTCGGCCGGCTCGACGACCTCCGCGCCGGCATCGCCACCGTACGATTCCCGAGACGCGCCGCCGGTGGTCGCGGTGATCGCCGCGGCGACGGATCGTGGAAGCGGATCGATGCCGTCGGCCAGTGCATCGAGCACGACGACGGTGATGTTGTCTTCGCCGCCGGCCGCGTTCGCGGCGTCGACAAGCGCGTTGGCCGCCGCGGTGGGGTCGGATTCGCGTCGAAGGATCTCGGCAATACCGCTCGCTCGGACCATCGACGTCAGGCCGTCGGAACAGAGCATGACGCGATCGTTCGCCTGCAGCATCAACGAGTACACGTCGACCTCAACCGTGGAATCGACGCCGAGCGCGCGGGTGATGATCGAGCGTTGAGGATGCACCGAGGCCTGCTCTTCGGTGAGCTTGCCGTCGCGGATGAGCTCCTCGACCAGGCTGTGGTCGACGGTCACGCGCTGGAGTGTGTCGCCGCGTAGGAGGTAAGCCCGCGAATCGCCGACGTGGGCCACGGTGAGCGTGGTGCCGTCCGACCAGGCCGCGGTGAGGGTGGTGCCCATGCCCGCGAGGTCGGTGTCGGCCGACGCCTTGTCCCACACCGCGGTGTTGGCCCGTCCGACCGCTTCCGCGACCGATGTCCCGACACTCACTGCCTCCCGGAGGCCCTCGAGTGCCGTCGCGCTGGCGACCTCGCCGGCGCGGTGGCCGCCCATGCCGTCGGCAATGGCGAACAACTCGAGCCGGCGATCGACGAGGTAGGAGTCTTCGTTGCCGTCCCGGACCTGGCCGGTGTCGGTCGACGCGCCGGAGACGATCCTCATCGCACCAGCTCCATCACCGTCTCGCCGAACTGCACGCGATCGCCTCGCCGCAGCCGGACCGGTTCGGCGATCGCCTCGCCGTTCAGCGTGGTGCCGTTGGTGGAACCGAGGTCCTCCACGTACGGCTCGCCACCGCGCGTGAACACCCGCGCGTGCACCGTCGAGACGAAGGTGTCGTCCGTGAGCACCACCGCGCAACCCGCACCACGCCCGACGGTGAGCTCGTCCTCGATGGCGAAGGTCTCGCCGACGCGATTCGGCGGTGCGAGGATCACGAGTTCCCACGCGCGCCCGCCGCGCTCGCGGCGCGCGACCGCGGGTGGCGCGACGTCGCCCTCGATCGCGATCGCGGCCACCGGTATCTTCGACGGCTTGAGCTCCGCCAATACGGTGCGCACGATGCGATACAGGAACAGGTAGACGAGCGCGAGGAAGCAGAACTTCAGGACTGTGAGGACACCTTCGGACACGCTCTGCTCCCGCGCGCTACGACGCTTCGAACCGGATGGCGACGGCCGCGACTCCGATGAGGTCGCCGTCCACGAGCAGGTGGTCCTTGATTTTGGAACCGTTCACGGTGGTCCCGTTCAGAGAGGCGAGATCGACGATCCGATAGCCGTCGGGTTCTGGTCGGATCTCGCAATGCCGGCGCGACGCGAGCGCGTCGTCGATCTTGAGGTCGCATTCGGGGAGCCGCCCCATCGAGAAGATCGCGTCCGTGAGCGGCAGGCGAGTCCCGTCGGTGAGCACGAGCGCCCCGACCCGGCCGCCGTCGCCCTCCTTGCGCGCGGACTCGACTTCGAGGTCGCCCTTGCGCAGGGTCGGATCCTCCACGAGGCGGACCGCAACGGGCCCGATGAAGTGGTAGTTCTCGCGGCGGGCATGGTCGCGGGCCTCGGTGGCGAGTTCGGACTCCAGCACGTCGGCGTAGTCATCGAAGCGCAGGGCATCTTCTGTACACAGCACCACGGTGAAGTCGTTGGGCACGAGGGTTCCGTGCACCCCGAGGGTGCGGTGGGCGTCCATCTCGCGCAGGAGCCGGCGCGCGACCTCTACGGGCTGGAGCCCGCTGCGGAAGGCCTTCCCGAAGGCGCCCTCGACGAGTCGCTCGAGCCGACGCTCGAATCCCTGCACTCCCATCGGATCGAGTGTACGGCGCGTCTTGTGCAGAACTGGGGCGCTCGTGCGACGTGATCGGCACCCGACGACGGGTGGCAACGGATCGAATCGTGGAGGCGCTTGCTAACCTCGGCGCTCCCCACGGGCGAGTGGCGGAATTGGCAGACGCGCAGGCTTCAGGTGCCTGTGTCCGAAAGGATGTGGGGGTTCAAGTCCCCCCTCGCCCACGTGAGCGAGCCGGTGCGCTTCCGGTGTCGTTATCTAGGACTATGTCATGGTTTGTGCCGCCGGAATTGCGCAGCGGTCAGCGACGAACGCGCACGAGGCCTTCTTGGGCAATCGTCGCAACGTGCTCGCCTGCCTCGGTGAACACGCGGGCGACGGCCATACCGCGCGCGTTCGCGACCCCATGACCCGAGATGGCGAACAACAGCCACTCGGTCGCGCGCACCGGCCGGTGGAACCAGACCGCGTGGTCAAGGCTCGCACACATCAGTCGATCCCAATCCCCGCCGAGAGAGTGCGGGAGCGCGGCGACGCCGAGTAGGTCTTCGTCGGACATGTACGCGAGCGCGCACGCGTGCACCATCGCGTCAGAGCCGAGGTCCTCGTTCACGCGCATCCACGTGAGCTGCTCCGGCAGGGGCTCTCGTTCCGTTCGCACGATCCGATGCTCGAAGAACAGCTGGGTCTCGGCGTCTTCGGAGTCGTCGGGGTGGCCGACGTTGTCCGGGGGCCGGATCGCCTGGGCGTCTTCGCCGTCCTCGTCGGCCTGAAAGCTCGCGATCAGGTTCAGGATCGCGCCGCCGGCTTGATACGCGACCACCTGACGGGTGGTGAACGACCGACCGTCGCGTACGCGTTCCACCTCGTAGAGCACCGGCTCGCGCTCGTCGCCCGCGCGCACGAAGTACGCGTGCAAAGAGTGCACATTGTGGGTC
>JANYLF010000238.1 GCA_025357995.1 Acidimicrobiia bacterium
ACTCGCACGTCGCCGGACAAGCCGAAGCACAAGGGAATGACGATGTTCGTGGTCGACATGCACGATCCGGGTATCGAGGTGCGGCCGCTGCGCCAGATGACCGGCGGCGCGTCGTTCAACGAGGTGTTCTTCAACGAGGTACGCGTGCACGATTCGCACCGCCTCGGCGACGTCGACGAAGGCTGGACCGTCGCGCTCACGACGCTCATGAACGAGCGGGCGTCGATCGGTGGCGGTGGTGCCGGCGTGGGTTCGATGAGCATCACGCGCTTCTTCGAGATGGCGAAACACTTCGGTATCTCGGGTGATCCGTTGGTGCGCCAGGGCCTCGCCGACATCTTCGTGCGGATGACCGTCGCTCGGTACACGAACCTTCGCGCCATGGAGAAGCTGCGCGCCGGGCAGCTTCCGGGCCCGGAAATGTCGATCGCCAAGTTGGTGTTGACTCAGAACATGCAGAAGGTCAATCAACTGGTGGGAGAGATGCTCGGCCCGCGCCTGGTGGCCGACACCGGAGAATGGGGCACGTTCGCGTTCTCGGAGATGGTGCTCGGGACGCCCGGTATGCGGGTGGCCGGGGGCACCGACGAGGTGATGCGCAACATCATCGGTGAGCGGGTCCTCGGTCTTCCGAAAGATCCCAAGCCGTAGTGCAGCCGTTCGAGCGTCTGCGGTATCTCGCGCGGTGGTCCGATGCCGACGACGATGCCGCGTTGGTCGAGGAAGCCGCCGACTGTCTTGCCGGCTTCGCCGACGATCCGTTCGGTGTGGTCATCGCGTGCCGTCGCCTGCTCGCCTACCACCCGACGGTCGCGCCGCTGTGGTGGTTGTGTGCCCACGTGTTGGGCGCGCCGGACCCCCACGAAGGTGCGTGGGGCGCCTGGCGGGAGTACCGCGCCGATCCGACCGGCAGCCGATTGGCCGGCGCGTTGCCGTTCCCGCACGAGGAGCCCGTCGCGGTGGTCGCCTGGCCCGACGTTGTGCGCGACGGTCTCGCGGAACGGATCGACCTCGAGTTACTTGCGGTGCGATCGGGGCGCGCGGATACCCAGTTGTCGCGCCGATTGCGGACGTCGGTGCAGTCGGTGCGGGTGGTCGACGAATCGGAATTGCTCGTGCTGGAGCCGTCGCATCTGTTGGTGGCGCCCACGGCGTGCGGCGACGGTCGCGTGTTCGTCGCTCCGGGTGCCGCGGAGTTGGTCGCCGCGGCGCACAGTGTCGGATCGAAGGTGTGGCTGATCGTGGCGCGCGGCGTCGCGCTCCCCGGTCGATTGCTCGATGCGCTGGACCGCGCGGCACGCGGATCGTGCGGCGAGGACCTCCCGTACGCCGCCTGCTCCCCGTCGATCTTCGACGCCGTGATCGGCCCCACGGGCCTCGAAGGCATCGGAGCGGTCTCTCACCGTGCCGATTGCGCAGCTGCGCCGGAACTGCTGCGCGTGACCTGATTGCGATCCAGGGCTACCGGGACGAACCTGGTGGCGAGTCGGGTGGTTCGATGGCGGGGCGGATATCGGTCGTCGGGCCCGCGGTGCCACGGACGTCGATGACCTTGCCGTAGACGGCACCGCCGACGCGCGTGAAGCGGTGATTGCGGGCCCATCGCCGCGGGAAGTATCGAACTGGAGGAATCAGGAGCAGGAATCCGATCGCATCGGTGACGAACCCGGGGACGAGCAGCAGCAACCCTGCGGCCAAGAGCATCGCGCCGTCGACCGCTTCTGCCGCCGGGATCTCCCCGGCTCGTATCTGGGCCCGCGCCCGGCGCCAGGTACCGATCCCGACTCGCTTCACGAGGTAGAGACCGAGGAGCGAACACGCGATGAGTGCCGCCAGCATCGGCAGGTACCCGATGGCATCGCCGACCTGGATGATCACGTACAGCTCGGTGAGCGGCAGCACCACCAGCAAGATGACCAAGATGACGACGAGCACGATCCCAGCGTAGGGCGGGTGCCGCCAGGGAGTTACGCGTTCAATGCGATCACGCCGGAGTCGTCCGTCACATCGATGGCATGCGTGCGGCGCAGGTCGTCGATGCGGTCCATCTGACGGGTGAGTGCGCGGTTGCGGACACCCGACAGCTCGTCGAACGCCTTCGTGACGGTGTTGAGCCCGCGGCCAAGCGAATCCATCTTTTCGGTGAAGCAATCCCACTGCTTCGTGAAGTCGCCGAGCACCTCGAGAATCTCCGACGCGGTCCGCTCCATCCGGAAGTTCTCGACCGACTGCCGCACCACCGCGAGTACGGCGAAGAGGGTCATCGGTGAGCACATGATGATCCGCTGGCGCAACGCGTCGTCGAGCAAGGTGTTCGCGTGTTCCTGTACGAAGGCGTAGAGCTGCTCGTTCGGGATGAAGAGCAGCACGCAATCGACACTCGAAGATGACCCGTCGGTGTAGTTGCGCGACGCGAGTTCCTTGACCTTGGCCTTGACGTCCTTCAGGAAGTCGTCTCGGTACCGAACCTGCTCCAACTCGGAGTCGGCGTTGACGAACCGCAAGTAGTTGTCGAGCGGGAACTTCACGTCCATGTAGAGGATCGCGTCCTGTGGAAGCAGGAACGTGAAGTCCGGAATGCCGGTCCCCGTCTCGACCGACTTCTGCTTGCGGTACTGCACGCCTTCCACGAACCCGGCGAGGCGCAACACATCTTCGGCCATGCGCTCGCCCCACTGACCGCGAGTCTTGGAGCTGGCGAGCGCCTCACGAAGCCCCTGCGCGGTCTGCGCAAGCTCCGCGATCCCCGCGCGCTGTTGGGCCAACGCGCCCGAGAGCTGATCGATCTTCGCACCGCGGCCCGTCTCGAAGTCTCGAACCAACTCGGTGACCTTGCCCAGCTGCTCCTGCATCGTGGCGAACTGTTGCTCCATTTGGCTGCGTTCGTGGGAGAGCGTCTCCCCCGCCCGGGTCCGCTCGGCGTCGAGCAGGGCCCGATTGGTCTCGATGAGATTTCCGAGCGCGGCCTGTTGCTGTTGAGCCGCGCTGCGGGCGATGCGGTTGGCGATCTCCTCGGGATCGGGACCGACGGTCGCCTCTACCCGACCTCGTTGCACCACAAGCGCTGCGGTACCGGCCGCGGCGCCGATCACGACGACGAGGAGCAAGGTCACAACCAAGATGCTGATCATGCACACAGCGTCGCACGGGGGTGTGACACTCGATTCCCCGCCCCATTGGCCGGCTTTCGCGCACTTTGGAGACCTATAGGTCTCTGTACTGCACGAAAGTCGGAGGGTGGCGGTTGATCGGTCGCTAGAACGTGCCGCCGTCGACGGTGATCTTGATGCCGGTGAGGTAGGTGCCGACGTCGGTGACGAGCGCGTGAACCACAGACGCGACTTCTTCGGGCGTGCACACATGACCGAATGGCGAGCCGGCGTCGAGGGTGTGGATGTCTTCCACGCCCATCGCTCCCTTCACGAGTCGCCGGCCCATCTCGGTTTCCACCAACCCGGGCGCGACCACGTTCACATGGATGCTGTTGCGGCGCTCTTCCTTGGCGAGCGTCATCGCAAGCGCCTCCAACCCGGCCTTGGCCATCGAGTATGGAGCACCGCCCGCCTGCATGTGCGACGTGGCGACCGACGAGATCATGATCACGTCGCCCCGCCCGCCCTCCCGCGATGCCGAGTCACGCATGCCCGGCACGAACTGCTGGGCCAGGATGAACCCCGCGAGCGTGTGCGTGCGCCAGTTGCGCTCGACCTCGGCGATCTCGGTCTTCACCACGCTCTGTCCGCGCGACGCGATGCCCGCGTTGTGGACCAGTAGGTCGATCGGTCCGAACTCGTCGAGCACCCGCGTGCACATCGCCGCGCATGCATCGGCTTCGTCGACCGACGCGGCGTAGGACGCGGCGCGTACTCCCAGCGCCTCGAGGTCGGCCACGGTCGCCGCGGCCGCGTCGGCATCGCGCCGGTAGTTGATGGCCACGTCCGCACCATCCGCGGCGAGGGCCAGCGCGATGGCGCGACCGATCCCCCGCGATCCCCCGCTGATGAACGCGCGCCGGCCGTCCAGTGCGCCCATGTCGCTCCCTTGGTTGAGTGGGGTGTCTAGCCCAGCACGCACCGGCTCAGCTCAGCCACTCGACCCAGCCCGAGTTCGTCGGCCGTCGCGAGGGAGAGGGCCGCCATCTCGAATGCTCGCTCGAGATCTCCGGCGCTCCCCCGGGAAAGCAGGGCCTCGGCCCACGCGACGTGGGTGGCTGCGACGAACGTCGGCGCGGCGAGCCGTTGCGAGAGGTCGAGCGCCTGGCCGAAGAGCTGCTCGGCGAGGTCCCATCGATCCAATGCGGCAGCGGCCGTATCGAGACTCATCCCGACTGGCTGCTCGTAGCTCTGCCCGGTCACGGCGATCACGTGCTCGTGTAGATCCCGGTCAGCACGACTCGCCAGCCCGCG
>JANYLF010000239.1 GCA_025357995.1 Acidimicrobiia bacterium
CGACGGCAGCACCTGCGCGGCGAATGCCTCGTTGATCTCCACGAGGTCGATGTCGTCGATGGTCATCCCGGCGCGGGCCAACGCCTGGCGGCTGGCTTCGATCGGGCCGAGCCCCATGATCTCCGGGTCGAGCCCGGTGACACCGGACGACACGATGCGCGCGATCGGCGTGATCCCCAGCTCGCGGGCCCGAGTGTCGCTCATGACCACGACGGCCGCGGCCCCGTCGTTCAACGGGCACGCGTTCCCGGCGGTCAAGCGACCGGTAGGCCGGAACGCGGGCGCGAGCGACGCGAGCTTCTCGCGCGTGGTGCTCGGGCGCGGGCAGTCGTCGGCGCTGATCACGACACCGGCCGCGGTCGTGTAGGGCGTGATCTCCCGCTCGAAGAATCCGCGCTCGATCGCGGCCCCGGCGCGCTGCTGCGACTGGAACGCGAAATCGTCCATGTCCTCACGCGACACGTTCTCGATCTCGGCGACGTTCTCCGCGGTCTCACCCATCGCGATGTAGACGTCGGGAAGACCGGTGGCGGGCGTCCACGTTCCCTGGTCGCCCGCGGTTCGCGCCGCGGAGCGTTCCGCGGGGCCGTCGAACTTGTGGTTCTGCGTGCCGGGTGTGTGGTCCGAGCTACCACCCACCATGAAGCGGCTCACGGCCTCGACGCCGGCGGCGATGAACACGTCGCCCTCGCCGGCCTTGATCGCGTGGGCCGCCATCCGCAACGTCTGCAACGACGACGAGCAATAGCGCGTGATCGTGCAGCCCGGCACCGTCGGCATGTCGGCCAGTACCGCAACGACGCGGCCCATGTTGAAGCCCTGCTCACCGCCGGGAAGACCACAGCCCAGCATCAGGTCGGCGACCTCGTTGCGGTCGAGCTCCGGCACCTTCTTCAGCGCCACATCGACGATGAACGCCGCCATGTCGTCGGCGCGCTCGTCGACGAACGAACCCTTGAACGCCCGGCCGATCGGCGTGCGGGCAGTTGCGACAATCACGGCTTCGGGCATGGGGACTCCTGAGAAGAAGAGAGGATCCGGGGAGATTAGAGGGATGCTTCGTGCTCAGTCGATGCGGCGGAGGCCCGCTCGATAGCGGGCACCGTTCTCGACGTACTGACGGGCACCGAGACGGATCATCATCTCCGGTTCGACGGCATCGAGCTTGAGCTTGGCGGGCACACCCAGGGCTTGCGCACGGCTGGGCACCCGCATGTCGTTCGGGACAAGGGCCGCGGCGCCTACCAACGCCTCGTCCTCCACCACCGCGCGGTGCAGCACGATCGATCCGGAGCCGATCAGCGCACCGTTCCCAATCGTGCAGCACTCCATATGGACCAGATGGCCGATCACACAATCGTCGCCGATCACCGTCGGGTAGATCAGCGTGGAGTGGATCACACTGCCATCCTGGATGCTCGTCCGAGCCCCCACGGTGATACGGCCGTAGTCACCGCGCAACACGGCTTGCGGCCAGACGCTCGACTCCGGGCCGATGACCACGTCGCCGATGACGGTCGCATCGGGATGCACGAACGCCGTCGGATCGATGTCGGGCACGAGTTCGCCAAGTGCGTAGATAGCCATAGGCCGGAGCATAGGGACGGGGAAAGGGAACGCGCTCCACTACCGTTTCGATCATGTTGAGCAACGATGCATTGCAAGGTCATCTCGGAGCCATCGCCCGCGACGGCTACACGATCGTGGAGGACGCGATTTCTACAGATGTCCTTGATGCTCTCACCGACGATCTCACGCGCCTCGAACAGCTCTTCGAGGTCGTGCCGTCACCCAACGTGTTCGAAGGCGCCAACACGTTGCGCGTCTACAACCTGCTGGCGCTGAGCGACGTATGGCAGCAGGTCCCGGTCCATGAACACGTGCTGCCGATTGTCGAGGGCGTGCTCGACCGCGGTTGTCTCATTTCGTCGTTATCGTCGATTCGGATCCAGCCCCACGAAACGCCGCAGCCGATTCATGCCGACGATCAACTCATGCCGCTGACCAAGCCCCACGCGCCTACCGTTTGCAACTCGATGTGGGCGCTCACCGATTTCACCGACGCCAACGGTGCGACGCGCATCATGCCGGGCACCCACCTTGCCGACCACTCCCCCAACTACGGCGAAGAGTATGTGTCGATCCCCGCGGAGATGCCAAAGGGCAGCGTGCTCATCTGGCACGGGTCGCTCTGGCACGGCGGCGGCGCGAACACCACCGCGGACGATCGCATCGGCATCGCCATGAACTACTGCGCGGGTTGGGTTCGTCAACAGGAGAACCAACAGCTCGGGATTCCGGTCGAGGTCGCCCGCACATTCTCACCGCGACTGCGGGAGCTCGTCGGTTACAGCGTGTACAACATGCTCATCGGCCACATCAACAAACACAGTCCGGTCGAGATCCTCGACGCCGCACCCGGAGCGACGCCCATGGTGTGGGACGCGGTCTAGCGCGTCGTTCGGAGCCTCGATGCAAGAAGGTTCGCGGCGCGCCATCGTCGCTGCACTGATCGCCAACCTCGGGATCGCCGCCGCCAAGATCGCGGCCGCAATCATCACCGGCTCGGCATCGATGGTCGCGGAATCGATCCACTCGTTGGCCGACACCGGCAATCAGGGGCTCCTCTTCCTCGGCGGTCGCAAGGCGCGTCGACCGGCCGACGCGAACCATCAGTTCGGCCACGGCGCGGAGCGATACTTCTGGGCGTTCGTCGTTGCGTTGGTGCTGTTCAGCTTGGGCTCCTTGTTCTCGCTATACGAGGGCGTGGACAAGCTCCGGACGCCGCACGCGGTGGAGAGCCCAGTGATCGCGTTTGCGGTGCTCGGGGTCGCGGTCGTGCTCGAGTCGTTGTCGTTGCGTACCGCGATCGGCGAAGCCACCAACCATCGCTCCGACGGTTGGCGGGCGTTCATCCGCAATGCCAAGAGCCCGGAGCTGCCGGTCGTCATCCTGGAAGACACCGGCGCGCTCGCCGGACTCGCACTCGCGTTGATCGGTCTCACGCTGGCGGTCGTCACCGACGAACCGCGTTTCGACGCGATCGGTTCACTCGCGATCGGCGTCCTGCTCGCGGTGATCGCGGTCGTCCTGGCCATCGAGATGAAAAGTCTGCTCATCGGTGAGAGTGCGTCGATCGAGGAGCAGGAGCTGCTGCTCTCGACCCTCGCGGATAGTGCCGAAGTCCGCAGCGTGATTCACCTCCGGACGCTGCATCTAGGTCCCGAGGAGTTACTCGTCGCAGCCAAGCTGGATTTCGTCGCGGCCGAGACCGCGCAACTCGCGGCGGCGATCGACGCGGTCGAAGCTCGGGTACGCGCCGCGGTCCCCACCGCCAACCTGATCTACCTCGAACCCGACCTCGACCGCACCCGGAGCTGATCTCCGAGTTACTCGGGGGCAAAATCGACGAGCGCGACGGTGTCGCTGCGGTGGTCGAGGACAACGCGCACGGGCAGGTCCAACCGGAGTTCGCTCGGCACGAGGTTGAGCAAGTTCCCGACCACTCGTGGACCTTCGTCGAGCTCGACGACGAGGATCGCGTACGGAAGGTGCTCCGAGAAAGCGGGATCGGTCGCGCGGTGGGTGATGGTCCACGTGAAGACTCGGCCACGACCCGCAGTCGGTTGCCAACTCCACCTGGACGAACCACATGCGGCGCACAACACGCGGGGTGGATGGCGCCACGTCGCGCAGTCGTCGCAACGTTGGAGGTGCAGCACGCCGGTCTGCGCCGCCTGGGCGTAGAACTCCCCGCCGAGCCCATCGCCGCCCGGCAGGATCCGGTCCGCAGGGGGCGTCGTGTCGCTTCGCGTTTCTCGACCCGCCGTCATCGATATCCGCTCCTGGCCCTGCGGCCGGACGCTCGCAGCGCCGTTGCTCGACAGAGCAGGCGATGTTGGCCCGCTGCGCCGGCTGCCGGTTCATCTCTCCGTTCCACGGCTCCGCTCATCGATCCACCCCCAGGATTGCCAGGCTGCCGTCGCCGAAATCGCCCCAGCCGGTCACGAGCGCGAGCTCCACCTCCGGGACCTGAAGGCTCGCGTCACCTCGTACCTGGCGCACGGCCTCCACCACGTGGTTCATCCCCCACATGTGACCCTGCGACAGCAGACCGCCATGGGTGTTCGTCGGTAACGCGCCGTCGACACCGAGTGCGCCACCGCGCACGTACGCACCCGCCTCACCGCGCCCGCAATACCCGAGCGCTTCGAGTTGCAAGAGCACCACGTAGGTGAAGCAGTCGTAGATCTCGGCGACGTCGATGTCGGTCGGCTGAACGCCGGCCATCGCGAACGCACGGGGCACCGCGTCGGTGAGTCCGATATGAAAGAGGTCAGACCGATTCGCGATGTCGTCGGCGGGAGACGGGTGCCCCTCGCCCACACCGAGGATCACAGCCGGTGCATGCGGGAGATCGCGGGCCCGTTCGGTGGACGTCACGATCACGGCGGCCGCGCAGTCGGTCTCCACGCAGCAGTCGAATCGGCGAAAGGGTTCACTCACCCACGCACTCGCGAGATAGTCGTTCATCGTGAGCTCGCGGCCGCGCATCAACGCCTTCGGATGGTGATGGGCATGGCGTCGAAACGTGAGCGCGATCTCGCCGAGATCGGCCTCTCGCGTTCCGTACAACTGCTGATGTCGCGTCGCGATCCACCCGTAGAACTGCGCGGCGGACCGGGCGCCGTACGGAAGGTAGAAGTCCACCAGAACATCGGCGACCGAGTTGGAATCCAATCCTCGCCGCGGGCGACGGGCGCCCGGCCGGTGACGAAAGGCCGAGTACCCGTTCCATCCGACGACCACGAGCACACTCGTGGCGACGCCGCTCGCCACTGCGATCGCCGCGTTCTGCACCGCGGCCACGGACGACGCGCCGCCCATATGCACGGTCGCGGAGTACGCGACCGACGGAATACCCAAGTTCGCCGCGAGTTCCTCGACCGTCGTATATCCCGGCGGCGGCACCACGCCGTCGATATCGGCCGTAGTCAGCCCGGCGTCGGCGATGGCCTCCTGCGCAACCCGCAGCATCATCTCCACGGGAAGCTCGTCCGCCCCGCGCAAGTACTCCGTCTCCGCGACTCCGACAATCGCGGCGCGCCCCGAGAGATCGCTCATATCGAGATCAACTCGAACTCGACCGCGT
Source organism: Acidimicrobiia bacterium (assembly GCA_025357995.1). Lineage (GTDB taxonomy): Bacteria > Actinomycetota > Acidimicrobiia > IMCC26256 > JAENVU01 > JAENVU01. The sequence goes on from JANYLF010000239.1 coordinate 5,153, forward strand.
ACGTCACGCCTAACCGCGCGCCGGCTGCCGCTGCGTGACCCCGCAGGAAAGCGTTGGGATCGGTTCCCTCGTCACCGAGACCCGCGAGGTAGGCCCGATGTTCTGCGAGCGACGCAATCCCTCGATCGAGAGTGTCCGTGACATCGACGGCATGCGTGCCTTCGGGAGCGGCGCCAACGGCGGCCCGCTGTGCCCCGCTCCACGGTTCGTAACCGTCGGCGAGCAGCTCCGGGAAGACCCAACGGTTCCCGGCATCGCGCGCCGCGTCAAGCGCCGCGATTCCGACGGCGCGGTGATCGGCCATGTTGAGTGGGCCGAAGGCCGACCCCCAACGCTCCGCGTAGTTCATGAGGACAAGGATGTCCGGTCGGTGTCGGCGGATCGCGCGCGCCAGATCCCTCCGCAGCTCGAGTCCGGCTTCGATCACACCATCTCGGTGGCCGAGGAATTCCACCGTCGTCACTCCGACGTGTGCGGCACCCGCCCGTTCCTCGGACTCGCGAAGCGGCCCGGCGTCATCGGGGTGCATCCCGTCGATGCCGGCTTCGCCCGAACTCGCCAGCACGTAGCCGATCCATTTCCCTTGATCGGTCCAGCGGGCGATCGCGGCCGCCGCGCCGTATTCGAGATCGTCGGGGTGCGCCACGATCGCCAACGCGCGCGACCAATCCTCGGGCAGCTCCGGGAGCTTGCCGGCCACGGTTAGCGAGCCGCCGCGAATGCGTCGACGACCCGGGCGCGCCACTCGCACAGATCGGGACCGTGAGCCGCGTCGGTACGACCGATCCGCACAACCACAAGATCGTTCGCTGGCGAGATCAGGATCGATTGACCTTCGTAGCCGTTGGCCCAGAACGTGCCGTATTCGTCGCCGGTCACCCACCACTGCCAGCCGTACCCGCGGCCATCGTCAGGGTCGATGGACCGCAAGACGCGGCCCGTATCGACCCAACCTTCGGGAAGGATGCGCGCGCCGTCCCACATACCGTCGCGCAGATAGAGATACCCGAAGCGCGCGAAGTCCTCGGCGAT
>JANYLF010000112.1 GCA_025357995.1 Acidimicrobiia bacterium
ATCGGAGCCGGTGTCACTGCCGGCGCCGCGGGCGGCGCGGCGACACTCTGCGGCGCACTCGGGACGGTGACCACTTCGGTCGTGACATTCGCTCCGAGCGTCGCGGGCATCTCCACGTCGTGGACCGTCGGGCGCGGCGAAGGTGCAACGGAGCCCTTGGCCGACAGCATCTCGAGATCGGTTTCGACGGAGCGGCGCAGCCGGCCGCGATAGTCGGTCTCGAAGCGCTCGAGCGCGTCGACATCGGCGACGAGGGCTTCGCGCTTCGCGCCGAGCTCGAGGACTTCGCCTTCGAGGCGACGACGTTCGGTATCGGCCTGGCGGCGGGCGTTGGTCTCGGCTTCGCTCACCATCGAACGCGACTTCGTCTCCGCGTCGTCGAGGATCTGACGAGCCTTGCTCTGCGCTTCGGCGACGGCTTCGTCTGCGGCACGCTGCGCGAGCAGCAACGTGCGGTGGAGCATGTCTTCGGTCTCGCGGGTTTTGCCGGCATCGGCCGCGCCGGCCTCGGCCTGGGATTGGACCACCCGCAGCTGGCCCTCGAGCGCCTCGATCCGCGCCGCGGCGCGTTCGAGTAGATCGTCCACATCGTCCTTGTGGTAGCCGCCGAAGCGCTCACGGATATCGATGTCACGGAGTTCCCGAGGTGTTACATCCATGCCTGGCATCGTAGCGACCGAACCCTTCGAGGATCGAGCCTCATGCGCGAATCGGACAGATCATCTCAGGCACAGACGGCGTTGCGCAGGATGCTGACCCCGATGATCAAGACGAGGAACGAGAGGTCGAACACGCCCGTGGGCGGGATCACGCGGCGCAGTGGCGCGAGCACGGGCTCGGTGAGATCGACCAACAGACGGCTGATCGTGACCATCGCGCCCGAGCGGGCCGGCGGCAACCACGAGAGGATCGCCCGAGCGAACAGGACGATCAGATAAGCGGTGAGGAGTGCGCAGAGAAGTGACTGCACTGTGGACGGGACTCAGACCCCGAACAAGCCGCGCGCTTGGAGGCGATCCTTCTCCTCTTGGGAGACCTCCACATTGCTGGGCGTGAGCAGAAATACCTGGTCGGCGACGCGCGCCATCGATCCGCCGATCGCGTAGGTGAGCCCACTCGAGAAATCGATGAGACGCCGCTGCAGATCCTTTCCGAGGCCTTGGAGATTGATGATCACCGGCTGATCGCTCTTGAGCCGATCACCGACCTCCTGTGCGTCGTTGAACCCCTGGGGTTCCACCACGTGGACCCGGGCCGACAATGCCGGCATCGGACGAATCGTGGGCATCGGCGTACCGTCGCCGGCGTCAACCGGCACGGCTCGCACTCGAGGCTGCACGCGCACAGCCGGCGACACCGGCTCACGCCGAGTCGGTTTCATGGGCTTCACTCCACGGTCGATGACCGCGACCGGTGTCGCCTCGGCGAACTCCTCCTCGGGGAGGTCGAGTTCGTCGTAGTCGTACTCGTAACCCTCGTCGTCGTCTTTGAGACCGAGGTACACCATCGTTTTTTGCCACATACCCGGCATCGCCTCTCCCTCCGGACGGATGGTCAGGTTACCGCCCCGAGTCCGGAAATTGGGGGAATGTCGGGCGGAGGCCGAACAGTCCGGTCCCAATCCGAACCCGAGTGGCGCCTTCGGCGATCGCCACCTCGAAATCGCCGCTCATTCCCATCGACAACTCGACCAACTCCAAGCGGTGTGCGAGCCCCCGCAGGCGGGCGAAACTGCGCCGCGGATCGCCTTCGGCCGGGGCCACCGTCATCAGGCCGTCGACCCGAATCCCGAGCACCCGGAGGTGATCGACGAGCGCGGGCGCGTCGGCCACCGAGCACCCGCCCTTCTGCGCCTCCGCGGCCACATTGACCTCGACGAGGACGGCCGCGCGCGGAACTCGCGCCGCGAGCGCATCGGCGAGTTCCGGGCGATCGACCGAATCCCACGACTCCACCCACGGTGCCAGCTGGTTGACCTTGTTCCGCTGAAGTCGCCCGATGAAGTGCCACACCGGATCCAGCGGCACGAGCGCCGGGGCCTTGGCCACGAGTTCCTGCGCTCGATTCTCGCCGAGGTCGTGGACCCCGGCCGCGATCACCTCCGCGATCGCGTCGACTGACTGCGTCTTGGTCGCGGCCACCAATCGAATCTCAGAGGGCGCGCGTCCCGCGGCGCGGGCCGCGCTCGCGATCTGCTCGCGCACCGCGGCGACGCGCTCCGCCACCGACTCGCCCGTCATCCCTGTACCACCACCACGCCGTGACGACCGGTGACGCCGTCGCGACGGTACGAATAATGGTCGGGCGACTCCACCGTGCACACGTCGAGGATCTCCACGTCGTCGACCGCGGCACCCGCGAACGCGATTCGGATCGCGGCACGGAGGTCGAATGCAGGAGTGTCATGGTCCGTGGTGACGGCCACCTCGGGGCCGAGTCGGGCGACGAGGTCGGCGAGCATCTCGGCGCCGAACTCGTAGTGCGCCGCGCACACGCACGGTCCGACCACCGCGCGCACCGGACCGCGACCGAGGCGGCGCACCGCCGCGACGCCCGAGGCGATCACTCCGTTGGCCGCGCCCCTCCAACCCGCGTGGATCGCCGCGCTCGCGGTGTCGTTGGCAATCGCGATCGGTGCACAATCCGCGCCCAGCGCAGCGAGCAGGAGACCCGGACGATTCGTAGCCACACCGTCGGCCTCTACGCCGTCCCGCAATCGCCCGGTCACCGTCAGGACCTCCGTGCCGTGCACGTGGTGCGGCATCACCCACGGAGCCTCAGGTATTCCGAGCGCCGCGGCGACCGCGTGGTGATTCGCGGTCACGGCATCCGAGTTGTCGCCGACGTGGGGTGCAAGGTTCAAACCATCGAACGGCGGTAGCGAAGACCCACCCCGACGGTCGGTGAAGGCGATGGTGGCGGCACCGATCTGTCGACGGATCAGTTCCACGTGACGCGGTCCCTCCGCCGAGGCTCCGTCAAAGGAGCGCCTCTTGGCTCGCGCTCTTAGCGGAGGAAGTCGGGGACGTCGAAGTCGTCGTCACCGAGTTCGAGCTCGTCGGCCTCTTCGCCACCACCGAGCGCTCGATCCTCGTCGCGCAAGCCAAGCGTGCTCTCACGCCGCTCGCCTTCGAAACGGTCGAACCCGGCGGCGATCACCGTGATACGCACCTCGTCGCCGAGTGCGTCATCGATGACCGCACCGAAGATGATGTTTGCGTCGGGGTGCGCGGCCTCGCTGATGATCTCGGCGGCCTCGTTGACCTCGAACAACCCGAGGTCCGAGGGACCGGAGATGTTGAGGAGGATGCCGCGAGCGCCTTCGATGCTCGCCTCGAGGAGAGGACTCGAGATCGCGGAGCGTGCCGCGGCCACCGCGCGCCCGTCGCCCGACGAGTAGCCGATGCCCATGAGTGCGGAGCCCGCGTTGGTCATGATCATCTTCACGTCGGCGAAGTCGGTGTTGATCAGGCCAGGTGTCGTGATCAAGTCCGTGATGCCCTGCACGCCTTGGAGCAAGACCTCGTCGGCCATCTTGAACGCGTTCAGCATCGAAGTCTTCTCGTCCGAGACCTGGAGCAGGCGGTCGTTCGGGATGATGATCAGCGTGTCGACCTTTTCCTTCAAGGTCTGGATGCCTTGCTCGGCCTGCACCGAACGCCGGCGACCCTCGAAGCTGAACGGCCGGGTGACCACACCGATGGTGAGCGCGCCGATCGACTTCGCGACCTCCGCGATGATCGGAGCACCACCGGTACCGGTACCACCGCCCTTGCCCGCGGTGATGAACACCATGTCGGCGCCGCGCAGCACCTCTTCGATCTCGCCGCGGTGATCTTCGGCGGCCTGGCGACCGACCTCGGGATCCGAACCGGCACCCAACCCGCGCGTGAGCTCACGACCGAGGTCGAGCTTCACGTCGGCGTCGCTCATGAGCAGCGCCTGCGCGTCGGTGTTCACCGCGATGAACTCGACACCCTTCAGGCCCGCGTCGATCATGCGGTTGACGGCGTTGCCGCCACCGCCACCGACGCCGACGACCTTGATCACGGCCAGATAATTCTGCGGTGCGCCCAACATCGTGGTGAGTCTCCCTACGGTTGGCCCGCGCAACGGGGCCGAACTCTTGACCTCCAGTGGAGGTCAAGAGTTATGTAAACCTCTGGTGATGGTCGAGACCCTACTCGACCCATTCGCGCCTGGGCAATCATCGCCGCGGGTCCGTGGTCTCGGGTCATTTCGGTCCGCTCGTAAATGGTGTGTCGGGAACCTGCACTCCCAGCACCGCGACGCGTTGTCCCTTTGCGACAAGGGCATCGAGCACGGCAAGGGCCGCCGCTCCCTTGTGGGCCATATCGGTGATCGGGCCGAACTGGATCTCGCCGGCGGTCGGCGGCGCGCCGTCGATCGTCAGCACGCCGCTCCCCTGGCGCAGCTCGAACCGGACGGTTCGTGTCCGCAAGGCCTCGGGCAGTGCTGCGAGTCCGCGAAACGGCGCGTCGGCGATCACGCGGTGTCCCGGCACGGCGACGGTGCCGGCGCCGACAACCTCCGGGAGTCCCGCCGGCGGCGTGGCGGATCGGTCGAGCACGCGACCGGTTCCGTCGACGGCCGCGAACGGGTTCGCGCCGGTGCTGTGGATCCACGCGACGGGCTGGCGTTCGGTCACCGTGATGACAACCGTCGTCGGGAGATCGGTACGCACCGAGGCGTGGGCGATGCCTGGCAAAGCCTCGATCCGACGGGCGACGGCCTGCGTGTCGAGAAACAGCAGCGGCTCACCGTCGGAGATGTGGGCCGCGCCACGAACCGCGTCGACTGGTGTCCGTTGACTACCTCGGACCTGGATCGTGTCGACGCCGAGCAGGGGCGAGCGCACCACCAGGTACGCGATACCGAGCAACGATGCCGCGCTGACGAGCGCGGCCAATGCGCGGAGTCGGCGGCGACCCTCCGCACGCCGCGCCGTCACCCATCGTTCGCGCATACGCGGATCGACGATGCCAGTCCCTAGCGCGTCGTCCGGCGCGTCGTCCGGCGCGGCGTCAGACGCGTGATCCAGGCTCTCGTCGGGTTCGAGTACCGCGATGTCGTCGTCGTCGACCTCGAGCACGATGACATCGTCATGTTCCGAATCGCCGTGGCCCGAATCGCCGTGGCCCGACTCCGCGGCCACGAGTTCTTCCGCGGTGTGGCGGTCGGTGGGTGGCGGGAGGTCGGTCGTCGTCATCGTTTCACCAAGGCTCGTCGAAGCCCACGGCGTGCACCTCGGGTTCGAGGCGCACGCCCGTGCGCGCCGCTACACGGTCGCGCACCTGCACGATCAATTCGCGGACATCGGCCGCGGTCGCACCGGCATCGGCCTGAATGAAGTTGGCGTGCTTCTCGGAAACCACCGCACCACCCACACGCGTGCCGCGCAATCCGCACTCCTCGTCGATAAGCCGCGCCGCGGCGTCACCGGGTGGATTGCGAAACACCGACCCCGCATTCGCACCTCCCGGCTGGTGCTCGGTGCGCCACCGCACGATCTCGGACAGTTCTTCGCGCAGCTCGCGGGGGTCACCGGACTCGACCACGAACGTTGCGGCGAGCACCACCTGGGACGCGCGCACGGCCGAGGAGCGGTAGCCGAGCGCCAGCGTCGCGCCAGACGCCACGACCGGCGTCGCGTCGCCCTCGAGATCCGCGATCGTGGCGTCCACCAGAACGTCGCGCGTCTCGCGACCGTGACCGCCCGCATTCATGAAGACCGCGCCCCCGACCGATCCCGGAATCCCTACGTAGAACCCGAGGCCGCGCCGACCCGCGGCCGCGCACTGGCGGGCGAGCACCGGCAACGGAGTGGCGCCGCCGGCGATCACGCGGTCGGTCCCGATCGTCACTTGCTCGAACGCCGGTCCGAGCACGATGACCAACCCGGCGTACCCGGCGTCGGCGACGAGCAGATTCGAGCCGCGCCCCACGACGACGCGCGCGACGTTGGGAGTGATCGATCCCGCGACTACCGCCAGGTCCTCCGAGCGCTCGATGCGCACCCGAACGGCGGCCGTACCTCCGACGCGCCACGTCGTGAGGGCTCCGAACGGAGCATCGCGCTCGACTTGACCCGGGAGTCGCGCGGTCAGGGTTGCCGCCAGGGGTTCGAGCACCGCGGGCGCGGTCACATCGGCACCGAGCCGCGTCGGGTCACCACGGCTGAGCGGCGCTCGGATCTCGCCAACAGCTCGTCCGCGAGCGTGGTGATATCGCCGCCACCAAGGGTCAAGATCACATCACCGGCGCTCGCGTACGCCGGCACGAGATCCGCCAACTCCGCGCGGTGGGGAAAGTACGCGACCCGTTGATCGGGATGCGCGTCGAGAACCGCTCGCACCAGCAACTCGCCGGTGATACCGGGTATCGGCGACTCGTGAAAGCCACACACATCCGTGAGGATCACCTGATCGGCGCCGATGAAGGCGTCGGCGAACTCCGCCCACATCACCGCCGTCCGCGCGTACCGGAACGGCTGGAACACCGCTACGACCTTGCGGTAGCCGGCCTCGCGCGCCGCACCGATCGTGCCGCGCACCTCGGGCGGGAGCAACGCGTAGTCGTCGATGATGGCGACTCCGTCGAATGCGCCTCGATGTTGGAACCGTCGAGCGACACCACCGAACCCGGCGAGCGCCCGCTGGACTGTCTCGAAGTCGCAGCCCAGTTCCATCGCCATCGCCGCCGCGCCCGCCGCGTTCTGCGCATGATGACGGCCGATAATCGGCAGCCGGACTTCTCCGAGTTCCTGGCCGTCGACCGAGAACGAGAACCGCGAGCCATCCGGCCCACCGACATATCCCTGCGCCCGATACCGAGCACTCGGCGCAAAGCCGTACGTGACGACGCCCGGACGCGTCGCCGCCAACTCGGCCAAGAACGGGTCGTCGACACACAACACCGCGAACGCACGGATCGAATCCACGAACTGCGCGAACGCGGCACGAAGCCGATCCATGTCTCCCCAGTACCAGAGGTGGTCGTTGTCGACGTTCGTCACCACCGCGACCTCGAAGTCGAGTTCGAGCAGCGTGCCGTCGCTCTCGTCCGCCTCCACGACCAACCACTCGCCGCGGTCGAGGCCCTCGTTGGCGCCCACCTCGTTGAGCTCGCTCCCGATCAAAAAGCTGGGGTGCATTCGCGCCGCGCGGAGAATGAGTGTGACCATCGACGATGTGGTGGTCTTCCCGTGGGTTCCGGCCACTCCCAGGCCCCGTCGCGTCGCGACGATCGCCGCGAGCGCCTCGGCCCGGCGCAACACCGGAACGCCACGTGCACGCGCGGCCTCAACCTCCACGTTGTGCTCCGGGATCGCGGAGCTGATGACGACCGCATCGAGATGGTCGGGCAGGTTCTCGGCGCGCTGTGGGACCGCGCATTCCACGCCGAGCAGACGGAGTCGATCGAGACGCGGATGCTCACGCACATCGGAGCCGGTCACCGCGTGACCGAGCTCGGCCAAGATCGCGGTGTAGCCACTCATCCCGGCCCCGCCCGCGCCGACTACGTGGATACGACGCGGCGACGACAAGTCGAGTCGAAGTTCAGGCCGCGGCACCGGCGACCTCCTCGACGAACGCGCCGACCCGTGCGGCAGCGTCGGGCCGGCCTGCGTCACGCGCCGCACGCGCCATCGCCGCGACGCGATCGCGGTCGGCCAAGAGTCCGGCAAGCACGGGTTCCACGTGGGCTATATCACACGTTGCGTCGGTGAGCATTTCGGCGGCGCCGAGTCCGACCATCACCTGGGCGTTGGCGACCTGCTGGCCCTCCGCGGCTCCGGACCACGGCACGTACACCGCGGCAATCCCGACCGCGTTGACCTCGGCAATAGTGGTCGCGCCCGAGCGACACAACATCACCGTGCTGAGCGCGTACAACTCTGCCATTGCGTGTTCGAAGCCCACGATCTCGTAGGCCAACCGATCGGTCGGTCGCCGCAACCGGGCCAACCGCGCCCGGCACGCGTCGGCATGCTTCGGACCGGTGACGTGACGGATTGCGACGTCGGTGCGGTCGCGCCAACGGTCGTAGAGATCCAGCCCGACATCGTTCAGCCGTCCCGCGCCCTGACTGCCACCGACGATCGCGAGGACCGGCGGTTGAACCGGCGCGCGCACGACCCGACCGACGTCGGACCGAATCGGATTTCCGGTGACGAGCGCCTCGGGCCACCGCGCCATGGGAAACGACACCGCGGGTCGGGCACCGAGCGGCACCGCGATCCGATTCACGATGCCGGGAACCGCGTTCTGTTCGTGGACGACGGTCGGTATCCGCACCACGCGCGCGGCCAACACACACGGTGCCGACGCGTACCCGCCGACCCCGACCACCACCGCGGGCCGGAGGCGGCGCAACATCGAGATACACCGGGCGAGCGCGACGACGAACGCGACGATCGCACGCGCGGAGCGCATCATCGCCCGCGGCGAGAAGGAACGCTGGATGCCGTCGAGCGTCAAGAGCTCGACGACGTATCCCGCCTCGGGCACCGCCGTCGCCTCCAACCCGCGGGCTGCGCCCACGAAGCGGATCGACGAGCGCGAGTGCCCGCTCGCGACGAGCGCGTCGGCAATCGCGAGCGCCGGTGTGACATGCCCGCCGGTACCGCCTCCGGTCATGAGCGCGTAGACGGGAGCGTCCGTCACGACCGTCCCTGGCGGGCGACGTTCACCAACACCCCGGTACCGACCATCGTCGACAACAACGCGGTACCGCCGAACGACACGAACGGCAGCGGAACGCCGGTCACCGGCAGCAGCCCGACCACCGCGCCGAGATTCAACAATGCTTGGCCCACGATCCACGCCGTGGTCCCCGCGGCAAGGATCATCCCGAACCGGTCCGGCGCGCGGGCGGCAGTACGGATCCCGATCACCGCAATCAAGACGAACAGCGCGACAACGAGGACGCAGCCGAGCAGACCGAGCTCCTCACCGATGACCGCGAAGATGAAGTCGGTGTGCGCGGCGGGCAGGAATCGCCACTTCGCCCGACCGGC
>JANYLF010000135.1 GCA_025357995.1 Acidimicrobiia bacterium
ACCCAACAGCTGATCAAGAATCGGTTCTTCAAGAACCCGAAGCGCAACTTGGACCGCAAAGTTCGAGAAGCGATCCTCGCGCATCGACTCACCAACGAGTGGTCGAAGAATCGGATCCTCGAGGAGTACCTCAACACGGTCTACTTCGGTGAGAACTCGTACGGGATTCAAGCTGCGTCGACGCGGATCATCGGCAAACCGAATCTCGCCGATCTCACGCTGTCCGACGCAGCACTGCTCGCGGGCCTGATCAAGAACCCGACGTCGTACGACATCTTCGTACACAAGAACGAAGCGCTTCAACGTCGCAACGAAGTGATTCGTCGCATGCGCGTTCAGCGCGTGATTACCGAGCCGCAGGCGGTGTTCGCGCGTACCGCGCCGTTGCCGCCGAGCCTGCGCCCCACCAACGCGTTGCAAGCGACGACACCGTATGGCGAACAGGCGCTGACGCAACTCAAGAGCCTGCCCGAACTCGGCAAGGACGCGGCCCAGCGCACGCAGCTGATCTTCTCCGGCGGGCTCCGGGTGTTCACAGAATACGACCCGCACCTGACCCAGGTCGCGACCGACACGATTCATTCCGTGATCAAGCCGTCGTTCGCACCGTTCCGGGCGGCGATGGCCGTGATGGATCCGCGCACCGGTGCGGTCCGGGCCGTCGTGGGTACCAAGGACGACTTTCCGATGAGCAATACGCCGCAGAGTCTCAACCTGGCGACCCGCGCCCGCCAGGTCGGCTCGACGTTCAAGGCGATCACGTTGTCGACCGCGTTTGAGAACCTGTATTCGCCGCGGGACACGGTTGACGGCTCCAGCAATACCGACGTTGATCCGGCAACGGGGAAGACCGGCTGCAAGATCGTGTACTCCCCGAACCCGAAGCAGCCACCAATCGTGTACTACGCGAAGAACTCGTCCGAAGGCGAAGGCGGGGTCGCGGACCTGTTCGCACAGACCGCCAACTCGGTGAACTGCGCGTTCCTGCGGCTGCTGACGAGCGTCGGGCAGCCCAAAGTGCGCAAGATGGCCACCGACATGGGCTACACGAACCCCGTTGGCGACAACATCGCCATGGGTGTGGGCATCGGGAACGAGCATTCGCCACTCGAGCAGGCCACCGTCTACGGAACGATCGCCGACGACGGTGTGCGCCACCTTCCGGTTTTCGTGCGGCGAGTCGAGGATGTGAGCGGACGGGTGCTGTATCGGGCGCCTTCAGGGGTCCGGGTGTTGCGGCCCGAGACGGCGCGCACAGTGACGAATGTGCTCACCCACGTGATCACCGAAGGGACCGGAACCAAGGCTCGGCTCGCGGACCGGCCCGCCGCGGGCAAGACCGGGACGATCGACAACCAAGTCGATGCGTGGTTCGCGGGCTACACGCCCCAACTCGTGGCGGCGGTGTGGATGGGGAATCCCGCGTCCGACAACATCGAAAACAGGGCCGCGTGGATGAAGGGTGTCGGTGGTGTGAGCCAGGTGTTCGGTGGCACCTATCCGGCGATGATCTGGCAGAAATTCATGACTGAGGCGCTCAAGGGTCAGCCTGTCATCCAGTTCATCAAGCCCGATGAGAGCCTGTGGCCGAGTTCGGCCCAGGTGAATCCCAAAGGCGGGCGCGGCGGCACGGTCGACTTCGGACCGCCGACTTCCTCGACATCGATCACCTTGCCCACGGACAGCACGACGAGCTCCAGCACGTCGACGTCGAGCACATCGTCGACCTCGTCCACGACCACGACGACCAAACCGAAGGGGCCGTGACGCTCACGTATCGACCGGCGGGACGCGACCGATAGATTCGCCGACGATGACGTCGCTCGAACAGCTGCTAGTAGTCCAGGATCACGACACCACCCTCGATCAACTCAAGCACCGGCGGGCGACGCTCCCCGAACGCGAGGTCATCGCCCGTGCCGATGCCGCACTCCGGGAGCTCGAAGGGCCGATCACGGAAACCCGCGGTCGGCACGACCTGGTTGCCCGCGACGTCAAGCGTCTCGAAGATGAGGCCGGCGCCGCCGCTGCGAAGGCCAAAGAGGTCGACACCGCGATGTACTCGGGAAGGACGACCTCCGCGAAGGAACTCCAAGCGATGCAGGCGGACCTCGAGCAGATTCAGCGTCATCAACGCGCGCTCGAGGATCGCGAGCTCGAGTTCATGGAACAGCAGGAGGCAGTAGACGCCGAACTCGCGGTGCTCGACGAGCAGGTCGGCGCCGCAGAGTCGGCCATCGCGACCGCGAGAGTCGCGATCGCAGAACAGGAAGCGGCCATCGACGCCGAGCTCGCGGCCGAATCGGCGGAGCGTGCTCGCGCCAGCGCCGACATCCCGGCTCCGATGCTCGCGCTGTACGAGAAGTGTCGGACGCAGAACCGTGGTGCGGGGGTGGCGAAGTTGGTCGGCCACACCTGCCAAGGATGTCGTTTGACGATTCCGGCGAGCGAGGTCGACCGTATCCGCCATGCCGGCGAAGACGGGCCCGTCTCGCACTGTGACAACTGCGGCGCGATCCTCGTGCCGAGCCGTTGACGGGAACGTCAGTGACCAACGAGTCCTTCCCTGGGTTCGAAACGGCGGTGCGGACCATCCGCATCTTCTGCGATGGTGGCTCGCGCGGAAATCCCGGGCCGGCCGGCATCGGCGCGGTGGTGCTCGATGTCTCGAATGAACCGCCCACGGTGCTGGCGATGGTCAGCGAAACGATCGGGATCGCCACCAACAACGTGGCCGAATACCAGGCGCTGGTCTCCGGGCTCGAGACCGCGGCCGACTTTGGTGCGACGAGGATCGAGGTTCGTGCGGACTCGCAGCTTCTGATCCGTCAACTCGAGGGCCGCTACCGCGTGAAGAACGCCGGGCTCCAGCCCCTGTACCGGCGGGCGATGGAACTGTTGCGGGCCTACGACGAGGTTGATTTGCAACACGTGTACCGCGAGGAGAACACCGCGGCGGATTCGCTCGTCAACGCCGCGCTGGACGCGGCCGCCGACGCGGCGCGCGAGTAGACCGTCGTGTTCTTCTGGTACATCGGCCCGTCGATCATCGCGGTCTACGAGATCTTCCGCAGCCGCGGTCTCGATTACCGGCTGATCGCGCTCGGTGCTCTCCTGCCGCTGGTCGTCGACATTCCGATCGGTCACTTCGGGCCGGGCCACTCCATCGTGGTTGCAGTCGCGGTGTTGACCGCGGTGATGCTCGGAACTATCGGTTGTCCGCGCTTGCTCCGAAGACGCCTGGTGTGCATTCCGATCGGTTGGTTTTGCGCGCTGGTCCTCTCGGGCGCGTTCTTGCACGACCGAGCGTTCTTGTGGCCGCTCCTCGGTACCGACCCTGGAACGGTCGGGCTGTTCCCGCCGCCCACGTTGTTGGTGCTCGGGGAGGCCGCGGGAATCGCGATCATCGGGTGGTCGACCGGCCGCTTCGGCCTCAACCGTCCTGCGCCCCGCGCCGAATTCGTTCGCACCGGCCGTCTCGGGGAGCGGTCGTGATTCTCTTCGCCCGCCATGGTGAGACCGCGGCGAACCGGGCAGGTCTCGCGCTCGGCCGCGCCGACCCACCGCTGACCGATCGAGGTCGGGACCAGGCCGCGCAGCTCGCCAGCCATCTCGCGGATACCGGCGCGGCGCGCGTCTTCAGCAGTCCGTTGCGCCGGGCGCAGGAAACCGCCGCCGCGATCGCGCTCGCGCTCGGACTCGTGGTCGACATCGACGACCGCCTCGTGGAAATGGACTACGGCGAGTGGGACGAGCGCTCGTTCTCCGAGTTTCCGCCCGAGGACCTCGCCCGCTGGCGACGAGACGCCACGTTCGCGCCACCCGCGGGGGAGAGTCTCATCGCGGTCGGCGATCGAGTCGCATCGTTTTGCGTCGAGCACGTTCACGGCCCTCCCGTAATCGCCGTGAGTCATGTCTCACCGATTAAGGCCGGCGTGATCTGGGCGATGAACGCCGATCCGCTGCTCGCGTGGCGGATGCATCTCGATGTCGCTTCGGTCAGCCGCATTGGCGCGCCCAATCGTCAACCGGTGCTGCTCGGCTTCAACGACACCAGCCACCTCCGCTGACGCGTCTCCTTTCCTCCACCTACGCCGGAACGGAGCTCACGGGGGTGGTGGCGCTCACGCGTAGGGCGGTCCAGGCGCAGAGG
>JANYLF010000140.1 GCA_025357995.1 Acidimicrobiia bacterium
GAAACCCTTGGCCCGATGCAACACGAGCGTTTCTGCGACGGCCTCGACCGCCGGGAACTGCGACGCGAGCCGCGCCGGGCCGTCGACCGGACCGCCGAGGATGCCGCCGGGAGATGAGTGCGATGCCATGTCTGATCGACGGTACCGGCGTGGACTTGGGCGCGGGTGGATCGAGCTGGCAGGATCGGCGACCATGACCAAGTTTGAGTCTCTTGCCGAGCTGACCGCGGCCGTCGGGGCCGATCTCGGGACCACCGAGTGGACCACGATCGATCAGCGCCGTATCAACCAATTCGCCGACGCGACGGGTGACCACCAGTGGATTCACGTGGACACCGAAGCCGCGAAGAAGGGACCGTTCGGCACGACGATCGGTCACGGCTACCTGACGATGTCGCTGTGTGCGCCGCTGCTCGGCGAGCTGCTGAGCGTGGGAGGGATCTCGATGGGGATCAACTACGGCGTGGACAAGGCGCGGTTCATTACGCCGGTGCCGTCCGGTGGCCGCGTGCGTGGCAAGGGCGAGATCATCAGCGCGACCGAAATCCCCGCCGGTGTACAAACGGTGGTGCGCATCACGATCGAACTCGAAGGCGCGGCCAAGCCCGCCGCGGTCGTCGATACGGTCACCCGTTTCTTGGCCTGACTACCTCACGCGATCCCGATATTCGTCACGGAGTTTGTGCTTCGCGACCTTGCCGTTGTCTTGACGGGGGAGTTGCACCACGAAGTCGACGGCGCGGGGACACTTGAAGTTCGCGAGCCGCGCTCGGCAGTGGTCGATGAGTTCGGCCGCGAGTGCGTCGCTCGGTTCGATGCCTGCGGCGACCTCTACGACCGCGAGCACCGACTCACCCCACTCGTCGTCCGGCACGCCGATCGTTGCGGCGTCGCCCACCGCGGGATGTTCGAGCAGCGCGGCGTCGACCTCGGCCGGGTAGATGTTCACGCCGCCCGAGACGATGAGGTGCGCGCTGCGATCCGTGAGGAAGAGGTAGCCGTCGGCGTCGAGGTACCCGACGTCGCCCAGGGTGAAGTACTCGCCGCGGTACGCGCCCGCGGTCTTGGCGTCGTCGCCGTGGTACACGAAGCGTTCCGCGGGGTTCGACTTGATCCACACGCTGCCCGGGGTCCCGGTGGGAAGTGGCACCGCATCGTCGTCGCCCACGATCACGTGATCGATCGGGTCGGGCTTACCGACGGTCCCAGGTTTGCGCAACCACGTCTTCGGATCCACGAGGGTTGCCGCGCCCTCGGTGGCGCCGTAGTACTCCCACACGACCGGACCCAACCACTCCAGCAGCCGTTGCTTCACGTGCACCGGACACGGCGCCGCGCCGTGAATGACCGCGAGGAGCGTCGACGTGTCGGACGCGGCACGCACGTCGTCCGGGAGGGCGAGGAGCCGGTGGAACATCGTCGGCACCATATGGGTGTGGGTGACGCGGTGCGCGGCGATGAGTCGCAACGACTCCGCGGCATCCCACTGCTCCATCAGTACGAGCGTGGCGCCACCGTGCAGCGGCGTGTTCATCGAGAGCATCAGCGGCGCGGTGTGGTACAGCGGACCGGTCACGAGATGCACCGCGCCTGGGAGATACCCGGAGAACTGCGCTTCGGTGACCGTGCCCACGCCGTCGGTCCGTGGCCGTGAGACTCCCTTGGGCCGACCGGTGGTGCCGCTGGTGTACAGCATGATCGTGCCGCGAATGGGGTCGTCGATCGCGTCCTCGGGTTGCGCGGCGAGCGCGGCGTCGTAGTCGTCCCAACCGGCGATCGGCGTACCGATCGCGAGCTTGATCGTCGCCGTTGCGGCGGCCGACGCGAGTTCGGTGAGTGCACCGTCCATCACCACGGCCTTCGCCGCACAATCCTCGATGATGTAGCGCGCTTCGTCGGCGCCGAGATGCCAGTTCACGGGCGTGATGCGCCAGCCCGCGCGCTGCGCCGCCGCGTAGGTCTCCACCCACTCGGCGCAGTTGGGCGAAACGATCGCGATAGCGTCGTCGACGGTCAGGCCCTGCGCGCGTAGGTGGTGGACGAGTTGGTTGACGCGCCCGTCGAGCTCCGCGTAGGTGAGCGTGCGGCGATCGGAGACGACCGCGGGTCGTTCGGGTGCAGTGGCCGCGAACCACGAGATCACGCGACCTTGCGCGGCGGCGGCTTCGAGGGTGTCGGGAGCAGAGGGCACGAGCGCGGACGCTACTGAGCCGTGGTCACTCCGTGCACGTAGCTGCTATTCCGTGCACGTAGCCAGGAAGTCGGCCACGACATCGGGATCCACGACGCGGCGCATCGGCGGGAGAGCGTCGAGCAACGCCTGGCGATACCCGGCCGTCGCGAGCCGACGGTCGAGCACCGCGACCACACCGCGGTCGGTGCGAGTTCGAATGAGACGACCCGCGCCCTGAGCGAGGACCAGTGCAGCCGCGGGGAGATCGACG
>JANYLF010000152.1 GCA_025357995.1 Acidimicrobiia bacterium
GGCACCTGGATGCACGACGCACTACGCGTGCGCGACGACTGGGAGAGCCGGATGTTGCGCACGGTCGCCTGGTCTCCGTTGTTCTGAGGGGAGACTGCTAATGCCCGCCGTCTTCGTCCACGGGGTTCCGGATACTGCCCGAGTCTGGGACCCGCTCATCGCGGCCACGGGTCGCGCCGACGCGATCGCGGTCGCGCTTCCCGGGTTCGCCACGCCGACGCCGAACGAATGGAACGCGACCAAGGAGAGCTACGCCGCGTGGCTCGAGGCCGAGTTGGTCGACATCGGCGAGCCGGTCGATCTCGTCGGCCACGACTGGGGTGCGTCGCTGAGCCAACGCGTCACATCCGTACGACCCGACCTCGTTCGCACTCTCGCAGTCGGCAGCGGTCCGCTCGATGTGGAATACGAGTGGCACGCGATGGCACAGGCGTGGCAAACACCGACCGTCGGCGAGGACATCATGTCCGGGATGCTCGGGCTCTCGAGTGAAGATCTCGGCGCCGGACTCGCGGCGGGTGGCGCCCCCGCGGAACTCGCGCAGATCGAGGCACCCCACGTGGACGCTCGGATGGCGGAGTGCATCCTCGAGTTGTACCGATCGGCCGTGACCGTGGGTGACGCTTGGCAACCTCAGGTGGACGCAATGCCGCATCGGCCATCGGTCGTGTTCCACGGCGCCGACGATCCCTACATGGACACGCGCTTCGCCCAACGTCTCGCCGATCGGCTGGGCGGCGAACTCGTGGTGTACCCGGAGTGCGGCCACTCGTGGCCGTGGGCGCGCGCGACCGAGACCGCCGAGCACCTCCGGCGGCTCTGGGAGTGACCGGGTAGGGGCGCGACGAGGGCGCAGACCGAAGCCTGCGCCCTCGAGCAGTTCTTGGGTCGAGCGGAGTTAGTTGCCTGCGCCCGAGCTGCTGCTCTTGTGCTTCTTGCTGGCAGCCTTCGTGGTGACGATTCCCAACGCTCGCTTGAACGAAGCCGGATCCGGCTTGTCGAACACGGTGCCACCTATCCGGCCACCGAGTTCCGGACACTCACCGGCGAACACGCCCCAGCCGCATTCCCAGCCAGGAGCCACCCAATCGTGCAGCATCCAGACGTCGTTGAGTGCGACCTTCTTTCCGCCGCGGGCGGCGCACTGGGCTGGCGTGGTTGACTCGTTGCCGACCACAACGGCCTGGGCGTTGAGGCAGAGCCCGCCGTGCTGGTTGTGCTGGTGCCACATGTCGTTCGGACCCGCGAAACCTTCGGGCGGGCCACCCCGGTGGAGGACCAGGTAGCTGAGCCCGACGACCTGTGCGTCGGGGGTGTCACCGTCGTACAGCAACTCCGACGGCGTGTTCGGGTCGAACTTCCCGGCCAACGCGGTGTTCGTGTAGTGCGCGCCGATGCAGGGGACGTACACGGTCGACTTCTTGTAACCCGCGGCTACTGCAGTCGCGACCGTCGGGAACTTCAGCGCGACCGCGCGGGCTTCAGCTTGCTGTTGGATCAGCTGCTCACGCTCGGCCTTCGTCACCGGGTACTGATACAAGGGACCGCGGTGATCGTGACCCTCCGCGTCCTTCTTCACCTGGCCGACGGACGCGGGCGGGCCCGACTTCTCGCACGGCGAGTCGCCGGTGAGCGCACCGTCGATCACGCGCATGGTGCCGACCTTCAGCGCAGAGCCACCCTTGCCGTGGTACACGCCATGGCCGCACATGTCCATGCCCGGCATCTCCTGACACTTCGACGACTTCGTATTCGTCGAAGTGTCGTGCGCGAACGCGGGCACCGCGATGAGGCCGACGACAACGACGAGCACTGCGCCGATGAGCACTGGCAGCCGGCGGCGGCGACGAGCAGGCTTCACAGCCATGGTGAGTTCCCCCCAAGAGATTGCACGACCTCTGCAATCTAGACGCGCGACCGGTGTTTGTCACGTCGTCGCGGCGAGAGATTCCCAACCGCTCGGTGGCGGAGCAAGTCTCCAGATCTGCTCCGGCGCGACGAGCTTCGTCCCGAGTTGCCAGTCGGCCTCGAGCGCACGGAGCTGCGAGACGTAGTGACCGAGGGCGCGGTGCTTGGCGTCGTCCGACGCGTCGCACTCAATCGCCACGGGAGTGGGCCAGACACCGCGGCGGAACAGTTGGGTCACTCGCCACGCGAGGAGCCCGGGAATGTGCTTGTACCCGAAGTCCTCGTAACAGAACCACGACGGCTCCTGGTACTCCTCGCGTACCAACATCCCCGCCTCGTGCGTGGCGCCGTGGTCCGGATTCGCGATACCGAACGGCAGGAAGATCGCCGTCGGTTCGAGCGCGCGGAGTTCTCTGGCAAGTCGCCCGCTCGTCGCCTCGGGGCCCACCCAATCCGGCCGGTCGAGATATTGGTGCTCGACGAAATCGAGCCAGTGCGGCTTCGCCCCGAGCTCGCCGAGCGCGAGTTCGTCTTCACGCCGCCGCGCGGCCAACACGTCGTCGTCTACTGCGAAGCCGGCGATCGTGTCCCAGTGCGTCATCGGATCCGGGTAGCGCGGCGGCCCACCCGCGTAGATCGTGACGACGATCGTCCCCGGGTGCGCGGCCATGAATCGCCCACATCCGAGCACGGCATCATCCAGGTGCGGGGAGACGATGACGACACGGTCGAGTTCGCCGGGGAGGGTGAGCCCCCATTCACGCATGTCCGGAACGGGTGCCGCCATGGGCCGAGCGTGCCACGCCGTCCGCTCGACTGTCACGCGGCACTGTCCTGTTCGTACACTTAGGCCTGCGCGCCGCGCACCCCTTATGCCTTCTCGCCTCTGGATCACTCTGATTGTCGCGGTCGCCCTGATCGTCGGCTCGGTTGGCATCGCGAGCGCGATCCCGAATGCGAACGATTCCAGCGGCTCCCGGCCCCGGACTCAGGTGCTGGGCGCCCGCATTTCCGCGGACGTGCCGACCGTCCCCTCCTCGTCGGCGTCGACCACCTCGACGAGCACGTCGACGACAACGACCACGACCACATCACTCCCGCACCTCTCGCCGGGTCCGCTCGCGCAACCGTCACCCGCAGTGCCGGTCACGTTCAGCCAAACCACGCCGGCCATCGACCGCGTGCCCACCACCGACAAGGTGATCTTCCTCGGCATCGACGATGGACTCGTGCGGGATCCCGCGGTCCTGACGCTGCTGCAGCAGGAGCGCGTGCCCGTGACGCTGTTCCTCGTACGCGGTCCCGCGCACGACGGCCTGGAGTACTTCCACGAACTCCAGCGCGTCGGTGCGACGATCCAGGAGCACACAATCACGCATCCGCAGATGAAAAAGCTCGGATACGCCGCACAAACGCACGAGGTGTGCGCGGACCTCGGCGAGTTCACCACGTGGTTCGGCGCGCGCCCGACGTTGTTCCGTCCGCCGTACGGCGAGTGGAACGAGAACACGCGGGCGGCTGTCCACAGTTGCGGGTTGCGCGCGCTCATCCTCTGGCGGGGCGCGACGAACGACGGCCGGATCGACATCATCGGCGGCCCTAACTTCCACCCCGGCGACATCCTGCTCATGCACTTCCGCAAGGATCTGTTCCAGAACCTGAAGTTGGTCTTCGCCCGGGCACGGGCGCAGGGGTATCGGATCGTCCTGGTCAACTCCAACCCGGC
>JANYLF010000156.1 GCA_025357995.1 Acidimicrobiia bacterium
CTCATCCGGTCGCGGCGCGCGGGTGGTGGCCGACACCGACCAGCCGAGGTGCGGGTCACGCGCCCGCAGCGCTCGTCCGACAGTTCCCTTGCCGACGCCCGAGGGCCCGGAGAGAACGAGCAGGACCGCCAAGGGCGTGCCTACTGTCCGGCGAACGCGGCGAGCAGCGCGGCGCGTTGCTTGGTACCGAGACCACGCAGCCGCCGACTCTCCGAGATCTCGAGCTCCGCCATGATCCGCCGCGCTCGTACCTTGCCGACGCCCGGAAGCGATTCGAGCACGCTGACCACCTTCAGCTTGGCAACGATGTCGTCCTCGTCGCTCTGCGCGAACAGATCCTTGAGCGATAGTCGGTTCAGTTTGAGTCGCGCCTTGATCTCGGCTCGCACCCGCCGCGCCACCGCGGCCTTCTCGAGGGCAGCCTGACGCTGCTCCGGTGTGAGCACGGGCGGGAGCGGCATAAACAAAGACCTCCGAGAGCGCCGAGGGCAACACGGCGCGTGGCAGCGTTCGAGCGGCGCTGAGTATAGGCAAGGGTGGGCAACCATCCCCGGGTCGGTTTCCGTCTCCACTCAGTAACTCAGGGCGGCCTCGACCTCGGCGGCAATCGCGGCCGCCGCGGCGGCGGGGTCGGGGGCGGCGGTCACCGAGCGGCCGATGACGAGCCAGTCGGCGCCGGCGGTGATCGCGGCGCCGGGGGTCATGACACGCGCTTGGTCGTCGACCGAGCTTCCCACGGTACGTATCCCGGGCACCATCGAGCGCATACCGGCCGCACGCACCTGCGCCAACTCGTGACCGCTGCAGACGACGCCCGCGCATGCGGCTTCTCGCGCGACTTCGAGCCGGGTGTCGAACGCCGACGCATCGGATTCCGATGTGAGCACGGTGACCGCCAACGTGACCGGAGTTGGAACGCCGGCCGCGGCCGCGCCGTTCGAAGCACCGGCCACGAACGCGCGCAACATCTCGACGCCACCGGCGGCGTGCGCATTCATGAACTCCACCCCGTGGCGGGCCAATGCCGCGGCGGCGCGCTCCACCGTGTTCGGAATATCGTGCAGCTTGAGATCACAGAACACCGCGAAGCCAAGGTCGTGCAATCGGTCGAACGCGGCGGGTCCGGCCTCGGCGTAGAGCTCGTGGCCGACCTTCGCGATCCCGAACCATGGCGCGACGAGGCGCGCCATTGCGATCGCCGCGTCGAGGTCACCCACGTCGAGCGGGAGCGCGAGTCGGTCTCGGCCTTCCATCTTCACCTCCACTTCGTTCACGGGTTGACCTCCAACATCCCGACGAGATCGGCGACGCGGATGACTCCGTGATCGGAACACCATGCGATCACCTCGTCGTGAATCCGGTTCACCGCGCGGGGTTCGAGGAACGACGCCGTCCCGACCCCGACCGCGCTCGCGCCGGCCAGCAGCATCTCGATCGCGTCGAGCCCGTTGCTCACTCCTCCGGTACCGATCACGGGGATATTCGGCAACGCGCGCGTCACCTCGTACACAACGCGGAGCGCGACAGGCTTGATCGGCGGACCCGAGTATCCGCCGGTGACGTTCCCGAGTTGCGGTCTCCGCGTCTCGGCATCGATACCGAGACCGAGAAGCGTGTTCACCAGCGTGAGCCCGGTGGCACCGGCGTCGACCGCGGCGCGAGCGACGTCGACCACTTCGAAGGTATTCGGCGACAACTTCGCGAAGATCGGAAGACCGAGTTCCGACGCGACCACCGCGCGCACCACTGCACTCGTGGCCGCGGCCGAATGCGCGAACATTCGCGCCGAGTCCTCCACGTTGGGACAGCTCACGTTCAGCTCCACCGCCGCGAGTGCGTCGGCCGAGGGCGCGAGCTGGCGCGCCGCAGCCGCGAATTCCTCGACCGACCGGCCCCAGATCGACGCGACGACGGGCACACCGTGATCGCGCAATGTTGGCAAGTCGTCGCGCCGCCATGCCTCCACCCCGACGCCTTGTAGCCCGACCGAGTTCAACATCCCCGTGCCGGCCGCCGCGTGCAGGCGCGGCGCCGGATTGCCGTCCCACGGGTATGCGGCCAGGGACTTCACGGTGATCGCGCCCACCTTGGTCGCGTCCGCAAGGCGCAGCACCTCGTCGCCGTGACCGAACGTTCCGGATGCCGCCACAATCGGACTCGTGAAGTGGAGCGGGCCGAGCACGACGGTCGTGTCGACCGGAGCTGTCACCGCACGCGCGCGCCGCCTCATCCGAGTCACTACACCTCGAGCCGCATCTGGCCGTCGGCGTGGTACTCCTGGAGCGACCGAACAGTGACGGCGGTGGTCTGGCTCTCGCCGATCCCGGCCGCGGCCGCGAGGGCCGCGGCGACCGTCGTGAGACACGGAATGTTGTGGACCACCGCGGCGCGCCGAATGTGGGCGCCGTCGGCCCGGGGTCCGTGCCCACGCGGGGTGTTCACCACCAGATCCACCTTGCGAGACGTGACGAGATCGAGGGCGTCCATCCCCGTTGCTTCGCCCACCTTCGCGACGACGGCTTCTACCGGGATCCCGCGCGCGGCGCACGCGGCGGCGGTGCCGGCCGTCGCCACGATCGAGAACCCGAGTTCGGCGAACTTGGTCGCCACCACGAGGCCCTGCTCCTTGTCGCGGTCGGCGAGCGAGAGAAACACGGTGCCGGAGTCCGGCAGGCGACTACCCGCGGCGGCTTGGCTCTTGGCAAACGCCAGGCCGAACGAGCGGTCGATCCCCATGACCTCGCCCGTCGACCGCATCTCCGGGCCGAGCAGCGTGTCGACGGTCGGAAATCGGTTGAACGGGAGGACCGCTTCCTTCACCGAGACGTGGCCCCCTTCGGCCGGCGGCCGCAGCAGTCCTTCGTCGCGCAGCTCCGCGAGCGTCGCGCCGAGCATGAGACGCGCGGCGACCTTGGCGAGCGGGACGCCGGTCGCCTTGCTCACGAACGGTACCGTGCGACTCGCGCGCGGGTTGGCCTCGATCACGAGAACCGCGCCGTCCTTGACCGCGTACTGCACGTTCAGCAATCCCACCACGTCGAGCGCCTCGGCGAGGCGGTGCGTGTACGTGCTGATGGTGGCAATGGTCGCCGCGGAGAGCGTCGACGGTGGCAGCACACATGCGCTGTCGCCGGAATGCACACCCGCCTCCTCAATGTGCTCCATCACACCGCCGATCAGCACCTCGCCGGTACGGTCACGGAGCGAGTCGACGTCGACCTCGATGGCGTCTTCGAGGAACCGGTCGATCAGGGCGGGCCGGTCGGCCGCGAGCCCACCCTCACGGCCGAGTGACCCATCGACCGCAAGCTCGGCCATGGCGAGGGCGAGCGCGTCGGCGTCGAACACGATCTGCATGGCGCGCCCACCGAGCACGTACGACGGCCGCACGAGGACCGGATACCCGATCCGCGCGGCGATCGCCGCCGCCGCGTCGGCCGTCGTCGCCGTACCACCGGCCGGTTGCGGGATCTCGAGCTGATCACAGAGCGCGTTGAAACGATCGCGGTCCTCCGCGAGGTCGATCGATTCGGGACTCGTCCCGAGCACGGGCACGCCGGCAGCTTCGAGTGAGTGCGCCAACTTCAGCGGCGTCTGGCCCCCGAGGGCCACCACGACACCCCGCAACTCGCCGCGCGCCTGGAGCGCCTCGCACACGTTGAGCACACCCTCGATCGACAGTGGCTCGAAGAAGAGTCGGTCACTCGTGTCGTAGTCGGTCGACACGGTCTCGGGGTTGCAGTTGACCATCACGGTCTCGTAGCCGGCGTCGCTCAATGCGAACGCGGCGTGCACGCAGCAGTAGTCGAACTCCACACCCTGGCCGATCCGGTTCGGGCCGCTCCCGAGGATCACGACGGCGGGACGAGTCAGCGGTGTGACCTCGCACACGTCCTCGTAGGTGCCGTAGTGATACGGCGTGGTCGCCGCGAACTCGGCCGCGCACGTGTCGACCGTCTTGTATGTGATCTGCACACCCGCCGCCAGCCGCGCCGCGCGCACCGACTCCGGGGTCTCGTTCCAATACCGCGCGAGTTGGGTGTCGCCGAAACCCAGGCGCTTGGCCCATCGCCAGGTGGCGCGGTCGAGCGTGGCCGCGCCGCCCATCTCGCCCAGCACGACGGCGGCCTCCACGATCTGGGCCATTTGGTCGAGGAACCACGGATCCACGCCGGTTACTTCGTACAGCCGATCGATCGACAGGCCGCGACCGAGCGCCGCCGCGAGCGCGAACAACCGATCGGGGGTGGGACGACGGCACGCGCGCTCCAGCTCGTCGACCGTGAGATCCACGAACTCCGGATCGCGGTGATCAAGGCCGTGGCGACCGGCTTCGAGCGACCGCAATCCCTTCTGAAGCGACTCGGCGAAGGTCCGGCCGATGGCCATGACCTCGCCGACCGATTGCATCATCGTGCCGAGGAGTGGCTCGGCGCCGGGCAGCTTCTCGAACGCCCATCGCGGAATCTTGGTGACGACGTAGTCGATCGTCGGCTCGAAGCTCGACGGAGTGACGCGCGTGATGTCGTTTACGACTTCGTCGAGGCGGTACCCGACCGCGAGCTTGGCGGCGATCTTCGCGATCGCGAAGCCGGTGGCCTTGCTCGCGAGCGCGCTCGAACGCGACACCCGGGGGTTCATCTCGATGATGACCATGTGGCCATTCGTCGGGTCGAGGCCGAACTGCACGTTCGATCCACCGGTCTCCACCCCGATGCGGCGAATACACGCGAATGCGGCGTCGCGCATCCGTTGGTACTCGACGTCGGTGAGGGTCTGCGCCGGCGCGACGGTGATCGAGTCGCCGGTGTGCACACCCATCGGGTCGAGGTTCTCGATGGAGCAGATGACGACCACGTTGTCGGCGTGGTCGCGCATCACTTCGAGCTCGTACTCCTTCCACCCGAGCACCGACTGCTCGAGCAGGATCTCGGAGACCGGACTCGCGGCCAGACCTCGCTCGGCGACGCCGCGCAGCTCCTCGATGTCGTAGGCGAAACCGGTGCCACCACCACCGAGGATGAACGATGGCCGACAGATGAGCGGGAATCCGACCTCTTCACCCACAACAAGTGCCTCATCGACCGTGTACGCGAGGCCGGAACGCGGCACCGCGAGCCCGATCTCCTGCATCGCGGCCTTGAATCGGCTGCGGTCCTCGGCGGTGTGGATCGCCTCGATGCTGGCGCCGATGAGCTCGACGTCGAACTCCTCGAACACGCCGGCTTCGTCGAGCTCGATCGCCAGGTTGAGCGCGGTCTGACCACCAAGAGTCGGGAGCACCGCGTCGGGCCGTTCCCGCTCGATGATGGAACGCACGCTCTCCAGATCGAGGGGCTCTACGTAGGTGGCATCCGCGAAATCCGGATCGGTCATGATGGTGGCCGGGTTCGAGTTGACCAACACCACCCGGTAGCCCTCGTCGCGCAACACCCGACACGCCTGGGTTCCCGAGTAGTCGAACTCGCACGCCTGACCGATCACGATCGGACCGCTGCCGATGATGAGGATCGATTCGATGTCGGTCCGCTTCGGCACGTCAGCTCCCTGCCATCACGGCGGTGAAGTCGGAAAACAGGTAGGCCGCGTCGTGCGGCCCCGGCCCGGCTTCGGGATGGTGCTGTACCGAGAAGATCGGTTCGCCGATCACGCGCAATCCCTCGCAGACGCCGTCGTTGAGATTCACGTGGGTGATCTCGACCTCCCGGTCCAGCGTTTCGGGGTCGACGGCATAGTTGTGGTTCTGGCTCGTGATCTCCACCGAGCCCGTCGACACGTGGCGCACCGGGTGGTTACCGCCGTGATGACCGAACGGCAACTTGAACGTCGAACCGCCGAGCGCATGGCCGAGTATCTGATGACCCAGACAGATGCCGAAGATCGGGATCCCGCTGCCGACGATCCCGCGGACGGCGTCGGCCGCGCCGTCGACCGCGGCGGGATCACCGGGACCGTTCGAGAGGAAGATGCCGTCGGGGGCGCGCGCGATCACGTCGGCCGCACCCGTTGAGGCCGGAACGATGTCGACGTAGCAGCCGGCACTCGCGAGATGACGAAGAATCGTGCGCTTGATCCCGAAGTCGTACGCAACCACGTGGAACGGCGCGTCCGGATCACCGAACGCATACGGCTCGTTCGTCGTGACGGTGGCGACGAGATCGACGCCATCGGTCGGTGCGCTGGCCGCGGCCGCGGCTCGCACGGCGGCTTCATCCGTACCGAAGGCGCCCGGCACCGCGCCGTGATCGCGGAGATGACGAGTGAGCCGACGCGTATCGATGCCGGCGATCGCGGGCACGCGATGGCGGGCCAGGAAGTCGGCGAGCGACTCGGTCGAGCGCCAATTGCTCGGACGGCGGGCCAAGTCGCGCACGATCACACCACCACACGAGGGAGCCGCCGCTTCGTCGTCCTCGGGGTTCGTGCCGTAGTTGCCGATATGGGGGTAAGTGAACGTGATGAGCTGACCGGCATAACTCGGGTCGGTGACGATCTCCTGGTACCCGCTCAGCGCGGTGTTGAACACGACCTCGCCGACGGCGACCGCGCGCGTCGGTTCGCCGACCGCCTCCCCCTCGAATGTCTCACCGTCGCGCAGGATGAGTACGGCCTCGCTCACCGGACTGCCTCTCCGTTGATGACGACGGGTTCGCCGCGCAGGATCGTGTGGCGCACCCGCCCGGTGAGCTTCCAGCCGGCCCACGGCGTGTTGCGGCTCTTGCTCGCAGAGCGCGCCGGGTCGACGACCCAGGTTTCGGACGGATCGATCACGCAGAGGTTCGCGGCATTGCCGGGCGCAATCGGCAATCCGTGACCGTGGGCGTCGAGCCCGGCGATGCGCGCCGGTTGCCACGACAGGCGCGCCAATGCGTCGCGCAGGCTCAAGACGCCGGGCTCGACCAGTCGAGTGATCGCCACCGCGAGCGCGGTCTCCACACCGAGCATCCCCGGCGGCGCCTCTTCGAACGCCAGCTCTTTACTGGCCGGCGGGTGCGGCGCGTGATCGGTGGCGATCGCGTCGATGGTTCCATCGACGAGGCCGGCCACGATCGCGTCGACATCGTCGCTCGACCGCAAGGGCGGATTCATCTTGAACACCGGATCGAAGCTCGCACACTCGGCGTCGGTCAACGTGAAGTGTTGCGGCGACGCCTCCGCGGTCACGCGCACACCCTCGGCCTTCGCGGCGCGTACCAACGCGGTGGCTCCCGCCGTGGACATGTGGAGCACGTGGTACCGACCGCCAGTGAGCCGTGCCAACTCGAGGTCGCGCGCCACGATGGTGATCTCGGCAGCCGCGGGCCGACCGGGGATGCCGAGGCGTGCCGACCACTCACCTTCGTGCATGTGGCCGCCCGCGACGAGCGCCGGATCCTCCGCGTGTTGTGCGATGACCGCGCCGGGGAGCGCCCGCGCGTATTCGAACGCGCGTCGCATCACATTCGCGTCGGCCACACAATCGCCGTCGTCGGTAAAGATTCGCACGCCAAGGTCGTACAACTCCCCCATCGGCGCGAGTTCGTGGCCCTCGCGACCGCGGGTGATACACCCCGCGACGGCCACGTGACACGAGGCGCGCCGACCCTGTTCGAGTACGGCACCCACCACCTTCGCGTCGTCGAGCGGTGGAGTGGTGTTCGGCATCGCGACCACCGCGGTGAATCCGCCCAGAGCCGCGGCTCTCGCACCCGTCTCGACCGTCTCCGCGTCTTCTCTGCCCGGTTCGCGAAAATGCACCTGGATGTCGACGAGTCCGGGCGCGACCACTGCACCGTCGGCATCGATCACCTGCGCACCGGGCGCGTCGAGACCGGGGCCGACCTCTACGATCACGCCGTCACGCACCAACACGTCGGCATCCCGCTCGCCGGTCTCGTCGATCACGCGGCCACCGCGCACAACCAGGGTGCCCACCTAGACCACCCCTCCCGATCCGATGAGGTCCCAGAGGACCGCCATGCGGACGGCGACGCCGTTCGCGACCTGCTCGCGTATGAGCGACCGCGGGCCATCGACAACTTCGGTCGCGATCTCCGACCCCCGGATCATTGGCCCGGGATGCATCACCAGCGCGTCGGGCTTCAAACGTTGGGCGCGGACCGCGTCGAGTCCCCATCGCGCGTAGTACTCGCGCAAGCTCGGGAGGAGTGCACGGCCGATCCGCTCCTGCTGCACCCGCAAGACGTAGATCACGTCGAGTTCACTGAGCACGTCGTCAAGGCTGAACGTGACCTGCACGGGCCAACCTTCGAGTCGTTCGGGCATCAACGTGGGCGGACCGATCAACGTGAGATCCGCGCCGAGTCGCGACCAGCACTGAATCCCGCTGCGCGCGACGCGCGAGTTGCGAACGTCGCCGACGATGCCGATGCGGGCGCCACTGATATCGCCGCGGTGACGACGCAAGGTAAACGCGTCGAGTAACGCCTGGGTGGGATGGCCGTGGCGGCCGTCGCCGGCGTTGAGCACCGACGCGTCGATCCAGTTGGCGATGCGATGCGGCGCCCCCGCACTTGCGTGGCGCACCACCATCGCGTCGATCCCCATCGACTCGATGGTGCGCACCGTGTCCAGGAGGCTCTCGCCCTTTGTCACCGACGACGAGCCCGCGGTGAACGTCATCGTGTCCGCGCCCAGGCGTTTCGCCGCGGTCTCGAACGACAAGCGGGTCCGCGTCGAGTCTTCGTAGAACAGACTGACGATGGTCTTGCCTCGCAGCGCGGGCACCTTCGGAATCTCGCGCGCCAGCACATCCGACATGTATTCCGAACCGTCGAGCAGCCCGACGATGCCGTCACGATCGAGATCTTCGATCGACAAGAGATGTTTCACTCGTCACCTCCGTCGGGACCCCACAACTCGATGGTGTCCTCCTCGACGTCGTCGGTCTCACGCAGTCGTACTCGCACGTCTTCGCGCTCGGCCGTCGGCAGGTTCTTCCCCACGAAATCGGCGCGGATCGGCAGCTCGCGATGGCCACGATCGATGAGGACAGCGAGCTGGATCGAACGGGGACGACCGAGCTCGGTGATCGCGTCCAGTGCCGCTCGGATCGTGCGACCGGTGAAGAGCACATCGTCGACCAAGACCACGACCCGGCCCGTCACGTCGACAGGCACTTCGGTAGGACCAAGCGGCTGCACGCGTCGAAGGCCGATGTCGTCTCGGTAGAAGGCGACGTCGAGCGCGCCGACGGGAACCGACACGCCCTCGAACGACTCGATCGCGTCGGCGAGACGCTGGGCGATCTCCGGACCACGGTGGTGGAGCCCGACCAGCACGACGTCGCGGGGGCCGTGATTGCGTTCCACGATCTCGTGGGCGATGCGGGTTTGGGCGCGGTGAAGATCCTCGGCGCCGAAGACCCGAGTGCGAAACACCGTGGCCGCGGCCGACGTGGACAAAGAAAAGCCGCCCACCGGGGCGGCCTCACCGTCAGTTGCAGTCGTGATGTTCTCGGCGGCGCTCGGCGCACCACTCGGGCTCTCGGCCATGCTCATCCTCACCCCGTTGGAACCTCACAGGATCCCAGTCACGAAGTACCCCGACGGTAGCACGTCCTGATTGCTCGCTTCATTCGAATCCGTCGATCACCACCTCCACCAGCTCGCCTTGCAGGTAGGTCAACCAGTCGTAGAGCGCGAAACCGGCTGAACTCGCTTCCTCGGAGGTCTCGTCCATGTCCTCGGTCACACCGATCGCCACACCGAGCGCGAGTCGCATGTCGTTGAGTGCACCAGTCCATTGTTCGAGCTCGACACCGCTCAGCACGACCTCGGTGCCCGAGCGACGCGGCCGACCATGGTCCAAACCGTCGATCAAGGTCTGAGCCGCGTCCGATTTCGCGCGCACCAGGTCTTCGTGGACCACCGATTGAAAGTCGCGCTCGGCGCGATCCTCCGTCGGGTCGACGTACGCACGCGGGAAGAGACGATCACGCACGGCGTCGGTGCCGTGATCCGGGACACCGCCGTCGAGCACCCCCGTCAGTTGGCGCGCGAGTGAACGCAACACCTCGACCTCCTCGGCGGCGAACGTGACCGCCACACCCTTTGCGCGCGGCTGGAACCGCATCAGGCGCGATCGCGTTCCATCGTCGCCCAGAGGCCATGGGCGTGCAGTCGCGCCACGTCGATCTCGGCTTTCTCCCGTGTGCCGTGCGCCACGACCGACTTCCCGTCGTGATGCACCTCGAGCATGAGCTTCGTGGCCTTCTCCAACGAGTAGCCGAACAGCTTGCGGAACACCATCACCACGTAGTTCTGGAGGTTGACCGGATCATTCCAGACGATGACCAACCACGGGGTCGCGGTGCCCAGGACTGTCTCGTCGACCGGCGCCTCGATCGTGCTCGGCACCGTTCCCGCAATCATCCCATCCGGACCTGTTCGGCGATGCGCGCGAGCAGGCCGTTCACGAACCGTCCACTGTTCTCCGTCGAGTACTGCTTCGCGAGCTCGACGGCCTCGCTGATCACCACCGCGGTCGGCACGTCCGGCTCGTGGGTGAGCTCGAAGCACCCCAGGCGCAGGACCGCACGATCCAACGCAGGCATGCGCTCTACCGCCCAGTGTTCCGAGTACTCGCGCAGCAAGCCGTCGAGCTCGGCGCCGTGGGTCTCGACCCCGCGCACCAACTCCATCGCGTACGAGTCCGGGTCCGCCGGCAAACTGTCGAAGAGCTCGGCCGTACTGATCGAACGAACCTCGCGCTCGTAACACAAGCCCAGCGCGCGTTCTCGGGACTCTCGACGGGGTGCCACGATGCGACCGCGCTCAGGCGCGGGTGAGGTACTCGCCCGTGCGAGTGTCGATCTTCAACGTTTCGCCGATCTCGATGAAGAGCGGCACCTGCACCACGAGACCGGTCTCCATCGTCGCGGGCTTGCGCGCCCCCGACACCCGATCGCCTTGGATCCCCGGCTCGGTCTCGGTCACGACCAGTTCGACCGCCGCGGGGAGATCCACGCCGAGCACTTCACCGTTCCAGCTCGGCAGGACTGCGACATCGCCCTCTTTCAGGTACTTCGTCGCGTCGCCGAGGGCTTGGGTCGAGACGTGGAGCTGGTCGTAGGACTCGTTGTCCATGAAGACATAATCGGGTCCCTCGCGGTACAGGAACTGCATCTCGCGTTTGTCGATCAACGCGTGACCGACCTTCTCGTCGGAACGAAACGTCTTCTCGACGACTGCACCGGTTCGCACGTTCTTGAGCTTGGTGCGAACGAACGCGCCGCCCTTGCCCGGCTTCACGTGCTGAAACACCACAACAGTCATCAGTCCGTCGGGCAGGTTCAACGCCATCCCGTTCTTCAAGTCGTTCGTAGAAATGCTCATCGATTCCGCTCTTGGTCCTTCGGACCGGGCCGCTCGGGCCACGCTCCGCTGTTGTCTGCGATCTGCTGGCTGTCGCCGTGCGCTCCGCTCACACAACCAATTCCTTCGGGAAGAGCGTCAGGGCGACGGGGCCGTCGGCGGTGACGACCAGGGTGTCTTCGATCCGCACGCCGCCGATGCCGGGCAGGTACACCCCGGGTTCGACGGTCACCACGTGGCCGGCGGCCAGAGTACCAGTCGAGGTCGACGCGACCCGAGGCGACTCGTGGATCTCCAATCCGACCCCGTGTCCGGTGCCGTGGATGAACGCATCGCTCCACCCGGCCTCCGCGATCACGTCACGGGAGGCTCGGTCCACCGCCGCGCATTCCGCCCCGACCGCGACCGCGGCGCAACCCTTGGCTTGTGAGTCCAATACTGTCTCCCAGAGGTGACGGGCGTCGGGACCGGGGTCGCCGACGCTCACGGTCCGGGTCATATCCGAGCAGTACCCATCGACGACGCACCCGAAGTCGATCACCACGAGTTCACCCTTCTCGATCCGACGGTCGCTAGGACGGGCGTGCGGCTTGGCCCCATTCGGCCCCGACGCGACAATGGGGTCGAAGCTCACGGCGGTCGCACCGCGCTCGCGCATCGCGAATTCGAGCCGAAGCGCGAACTCGCGCTCGCTGGGCCGGTCGGCCAACATCCCCAACACCTCGCCCAACGCATCGTCGGCGATCGCACACGCCGCACGGATCCGATCGACCTCGCCTGGCTCCTTCACCATACGCAGTCCGTCGACCAGCCCGCTGGTGGCCACCAACTCCGCGTTCGGGAACCAATCGGAGAACTCGCGTTGCTGGGTCCAGGTGACGCCGTCGGCTTCGAGGCCGAGCCGCGAGACGTCCACGGCGCCAAGCGCCAATGCCGCGCGTTGATCCGCCTGGGTGAGACCGATCACGATCTCCGCGGTGACTCCCGCGGCCGCGAGTTGATCCTCCGACTGGTCGCGGTAGCGGCCGTCGGTGACGAACGTCGCCGAGTCCGGCGTGACCAACACCATTGCGGCCGAGCCGGTGAACCCGGTGAGATACCGCACGTTGACCAACCGCGTGACCAGGAGCGCGTCGATGCCCTCGAACCGGCCGCGCAAGCGATCCATACGGTCGCCGACCGCCATAGGGGCGAGTGCGTTCACGCGAGCCTTCCAATTGCGGCGAGGGTGGCGAGTCGGTATCCGGCTCGACCGAATCCCGACACCGTCCCGGTCACGACCGGTCCGATCACCGAGACTCGTCGCCACTCCTCACGCGCGCTCACGTTGGAAAGATGGAGCTCTACCTTCACGCCGTCGAACGCGGCGAGCGCATCGGCGATAGCGTACGACGTGTGGGTGAACGCGCCCGGGTTGATCACGATCGCGTCGACGCGACCACGCGCGGAATGAATCGCCTCGATCAACTCGCCCTCGTGGTTCGACTGCGCGTGCTCGAGGACGACGCCCGCGGCCGCCGCGGTCTCCACCGCGTCGGCGACGCAGTCGGCGAGCGTGTCGGTGCCGTAGATCTCGGGCTCGCGGGTACCCAGCAAATTCAGGTTGGGACCGTTCAACAGCAGAATCGTCGTCATGTCCACCCTCCGTCGGTGATCCCTACAGACTCGAACGCGTAGCGCAGCGCCGCGGTGGGCGGGTCCTCGACCAACTCCAGCCCATCGCGTCCCGGCAACACGAACGTGAGGCCGCCACTCGCCTTCTTATCCCGTCGCATCAGCTCCAACAGGGAACCGGCGGTGACCGCCTCGGCGTCCGGCACCGCCACCGGAAGTCCGAGCGACGCCGGCACCGCCTGAAAGCGGTCGACCACGTCCATACCCACACGCTCACACCCGCCGGCCAGCGCGCCCGCGTAGACGAGCCCGATCGCGACCGCCTCACCGTGCGTGAGCCGATGCTCGAACGCGATCTCGAGCGCGTGTGCAAGCGTGTGACCCAAGTTAAGAGTGGCACGCACACCGGTCCGTTCGTACGGGTCGGCGGCCACCACGTCGGCCTTGATACCTGCGCAGCGCGCGACCACATCGCCGAGGAGCGCCGGATCGCGATCGAGCACGGCAGTGGTGCCGGTGCGCAAGATGTCGACCAAACCGGTCGGGTCGGCCACCACGTCGTACATCAGCGCGTACTTCGCCACCTCACCGAGTCCGCTCCGATACTCGCGCGATTCCAGCGAGGCGAGCGTGTCGGTATCGGCGACGACGGCAATCGGCTGGTGAAATGCCCCGACGAGGTTCTTGCCCTCCGGAAGATTCACCGCCGTCTTCCCACCGATCGCCGCGTCGACCATCGCCAGCAGCGTGGTCGGCACTTGCACGACGGCCACGCCGCGGTGGTAGACCGCGGCCGCGAACCCAGCCGTGTCTCCGACCACGCCACCGCCGAGCGCGATCACGACATCGCCGCGGAGCAATCCAACGCGCGCGAACCCGCGACACAACTCCTCGACGGTCGTCAGCGACTTGAACTGCTCCCCGTCGCCCATCAGCAGTACATCATTTGGAGCCGCGATACCGGCGCGCACGGCCTCGGCATAACGATCCGCTATCGCGGCCTGACTCACAATGACGACGCGCCGCCGGTCGGCCACCAACCGTCCGACCTCAGCGAGCGCGCCCGGCCCCACGACCACGTCGTACGGCGGGTCGAGCGCGACCCGAATCGTGGTCATTGCTCCGCCCCCGCGAACTCCGCGAGGACCGCGTCTGTCACTGCGTCCGGATCCAAGCCGTCGGTCGCCACGGCTGCATGCGCCGCCGCGTCGTACCCATCGTGACGGGCGTCGGCGAGGCGCGTCAGTGTCGCCGTGGTGGGACCGTGCGCCACCAGGGGACGCTCGGCCACGCCATCACGCTCCACCCGCGCCGCCAAGGTTTCGGGCGGTGCCTGCAACCAGATCACCACGCCCGAATCCCGCACCGCGTGACGATTCTCCGGGTCCACCATCGCGCCACCACCACACGCGATCACCAGCGGGTCCGGCGACGCGACTGCATCGGCCACGGCGGTCTGTTCGCGCGCTCGGAACCCGGCTTCGCCTTCACGCTCGAAGATCTCGGGGATCGACGCCCCCGCGTTCGCTTGAACGATCGCGTCGGTGTCGACGAATCGACGCCCGAGCTCGCGCGCGCAGCGCTCGCCCACCGTCGTCTTGCCCGCGCCCATCAACCCGATGAGCACCAAATGGCGCGGGGTGCTCACAGCGCGGCGGCGAACTCGCGGTGATTCCGCGCGAACTCGCGCACCGAGTCACCACCGAACTTTCGCAACGCTTCGTCGGCCAAGACGAGCGCGACCATCGTCTCGCTCACCACTCCCGCGGCCGGTACCGCGGTGACATCGGTTCGCTCCTTGAACGACACGGTGGTTTCCTTGGTCGCCACATCGACGGTCCGCAGCACCGGCCGATTCAACGACGCCAGCGGC
Source organism: Acidimicrobiia bacterium (assembly GCA_025357995.1). Lineage (GTDB taxonomy): Bacteria > Actinomycetota > Acidimicrobiia > IMCC26256 > JAENVU01 > JAENVU01. The sequence continues at coordinate 14,803 of JANYLF010000156.1, forward strand.
TTCATCGACGCCCGTGCCACGAGAAGGGACCCGGTCGTCATCCCGCCTTCGATGCCGCCCGCGCGATCGGACGCGCGCGTGTAACCGTCGGCATCCGTCCAGAGGATCTCGTCGTGGGCCGCGCTGCCTCGGACCGCGGCCACCGCTCCTCCCTCGCCGATCTCGACGGCCTTCATCGCTTGAATGCTCATCAACGCTTGGGCGATCCGGCCGTCGATCCGCCGATCCCAGTGCACGTGCGATCCCAAGCCGACCGGTACTCCGAATCCGAGCACTTCCACCACGCCGCCGAGCGAGTCGCCTTCTTTCGCCGCGGCTTTGATCGCGGCGACCATCGCCTCCTCGGCGGCCGGGTCGTTGCACCGGACCGACGAGTCGTCGATGCGCGCCAGGTCGCCCACACCCGGGCGGGGCGCATCATCGGCGACCGCGGCTTCGCCCATCCGGATCACGTGCGAGATGACGGTTGTTCCGATCTCGGCCAAGAGCGCTTTCGCCAACGCGCCGGCGGCCACGCGGGCGGCCGTCTCGCGGGCGCTCGCCCGTTCCAACACGTTGCGGGCGTCGTCGAAACCGTACTTCTGCATGCCGACGAGATCGGCGTGACCCGGCCGCGGTTGGGTCAGGGGCTTGTCGGTCGTACCCGGCGCCGGCGACATCTCTTCCTGCCACTTCGGCCATTCGGTGTTATGCACGATGATCGAGACCGGCGACCCCAGCGTGGTGCCGTGACGAACCCCACCGAGGATCTCGACATCGTCACGTTCGAACTTCATGCGCGGACCGCGGCCGTATCCGAGACGGCGCCGAGCCAACTCGTCGCCGATCTGATCCACGGTGACCTCGAGCCCGGCCGGGAGCCCCTCGACGATCACCACGAGCGCGGGGCCGTGCGATTCTCCGGCAGTCAAGTAGCGCAGCATGATCGACG
>JANYLF010000179.1 GCA_025357995.1 Acidimicrobiia bacterium
TGCACCCGAGTCACCTTCCGGTGGGCTCTCACGGTTTCCGCGATCTGGTTGCCGACGGTGAACGCGGGATTGAGGCTCGTCATCGGCTCCTGGAAGATCATCGCCATCTCCGGCCCACGGAGCTCGCGGAAACCGTGAGAGCCCACCGGAAGGTGACTCGGGTGCAGGCGAACGCGCACGCGGTCGAGATGCTTGATCGCGTCGGAATTCCCGATCCCCGCCGTCGGGTGAAGGACTATCCCCACGCGTTCTCGGGGGGAATGCGCCAACGCGCGATGATCGCGATTGCGTTGGCGAACGACCCCAAGCTGCTGATCGCCGACGAACCGACCACCGCGCTCGATGTCACGATTCAAGCGCAGATCCTCGAGCTCCTCCGCACGCTGCAACGCGACACGGGGATGGCCATCCTGTTTGTCACCCACGACCTCGGTGTGGTGGCCGACATCTGTGATCGCGTCGTAGTGATGTACGCCGGGCAGGTGGTGGAACAGGCGTCGGCGGAGCCGGTGTTCGCTCGACCGCGCCACCCGTATGCCGCGGGTCTCCTCGCGTCGATGCCACAATCCACGCCGCCCGGCCGGCCGTTGACGGTGATCCCCGGTCAGGTCCCGAACCCGGACGCCTGGCCCGTCGGATGTCGGTTCGCCGATCGCTGTCCCCACGTAGCGCCGGAGTGCACGAGTGCACCGGTGGCGTGGACGGAGCGTGACGATCACGGTGTGCGGTGCGTGCGCGCCGACGAACTCGAGCTCGTCGGCTCGCGTCGGGTCAACGCCGCCGATGCAAGCCCGGCCCCGAGAGGGTCGGCACCCGACCTGGTGCGGGTGACGGGTCTGCGCAAGGATTTCCCGGTGCGGAGCGCATTTCTCCGCCGTCAGATCGGCGTGGTGCGCGCCGTCGACGGTGTGGATCTCGCGATCCCGACCGGTCGCACGCTGGGGTTGGTGGGTGAGTCGGGCTCGGGGAAATCGACCGTTGCGCGGTTGGTGTTGCAACTCATCGAGCCGACGGCGGGCCAGGTGATCGTCGACGGGACCGACGTGACCGCGCTCGCGAAGCGCGAGTTGCGCGACGCCCGTCGTCACATGCAAATGGTCTTCCAGGATCCCTACTCGTCGCTCGACCCGCGTCAGACGATTGCCGAGACGATCGGTGAACCCATCGAGGTACACCTGGGCATCAAGGGACGCGCACGCGACGATCTCGTCACCGAGCTGCTCGGCCAGGTCGGGATGGGTCGGTACGCGCTGCGCAGGTACGCCTATGAGTTCTCGGGCGGGCAGCGCCAGCGGATCGCGATCGCACGTGCGCTCGCGCTCGACCCGGAGTTGCTGGTGCTCGACGAACCGGTGTCGTCGCTCGACGTCTCGACCCAGTCGCAGGTGGTCAACTTGCTCACGGATCTCCAGGAGCGACTCGGGCTGACGTATCTGTTCATCGCCCACGACCTCTCTGTCGTCCGGCACATCTCGGACCAGATCGCGGTGATGTATCTCGGTCGGATCGTGGAGCAAGGACCGGCGGAGGACGTCTACACGCGTCCGCGCCATCCCTATACCGAGGCGCTGCTCTCCGCGATCCCGGTGCCTGATCCGGGGTACCAGCGCACGCGCGAACGCATCGTGTTGCGCGGCGACGTGCCGAGCCCACTCGCACCCCCGTCGGGGTGTCGCTTTCGCACGCGCTGCCAGTACGCGATGGAGGTATGTGCCAGAGAGGATCCCCCGGTGTTCACTGCGCCGGGGGGAACGACGGTGGCGTGCCATCTGCACGTCACCGGTCCCACACTCGCGGGCGAACCCGTCACGGGTCTGCGCGCGGGGGTGGTGACGTGACAGTGAGTCAACTGCGGCTGCGGTCGCACGGAGGGGGAATCCAATGAGCAGAACTATTCGATTGCTGGCGTGCACCGGTGCCTTGGTGTTCGTGTTTGCGGCCTGTGGGAGCAGTAGTGGCTCGAAGGCATCGCCAACGACGACCAAGGCAAAGGCGACCACGACCACGACGGCCGCAGCGCCCAAGCAGACCATCACGATCACACCGGCGAAGGGGTTGACCAACGGCCAGATGGTCACTGTCGTGGGCAAGGGCTTCACGCCCGGTGCGCAGAACATCGGTGTCAACGAGTGCGCCGACAAGGGTGCCCAGACTGGTGGCGGCGACTGCGATCTCGGCGGGACCAAGACCGCGGTTCCCGACGCGAGTGGAACCGTCACGCTGCAGTTCGCGGCGAACAAGGGTCCGTTCGGCGCGAACGCGATCATCTGCTCGGCGACTGTGAAGTGTCTGATCTCGGTCAGTCAACTCACCGCTACGCCGACCGAGGAGGCCAGCGACAACATCGAGTTCGCGCCGTAAGCGCGGACCTTCCCCCGCGGGCCTACGTCGCGCCGAAGATCGCGGCGTGGGTCACGCGGGCGAGGGTGGCCACGGTGGCATCACCATCGACGCTGACCTGGCCCGAGAGCACGTAGTAGTTCGCGCGCTCGATCATTGCCACGAGTGCGAGTGCCGCGACCGCGGGATCGAGACCGTCGACCGCGGTCTCACGGAGTCGATCGATCAACGCGCGCGTGAACGCCGCCCACACTGTGGTCGCGAGCTTGCCCGCATCGCTGGCGACGATCTCCGCCTCGGTCCACGCCTGGATGATCGGACCGGCGCCGGCATAGAGGCGATGGAACGCGTCCATCCACTCGGTGAGGGCGCGGAGGCCGTCGGGGCCGGGCTCGAGCGAGGGGAGGGCTCCCGCGAGCGCTTCGAGTTCTCCCGCCACCTGCTCCGCAAGCGCGTGGAAGAGCTCCTCCTTGTTCGCGAAGTAGAGATAGAACGTGCCGTGCGACGTCTGGGCGAGCTTGACGATGTCGTCGACGCGCGCGGCGTGGTAGCCGCGGTCGGCGAACACGGCCGCGCCCGCGTCGAGGAGTCGGCCTCGGGTGCGCTGGCCGCGTGCACGCAACTCTCGCGGCGCGGAGCGGGCATCGGGCGCAGTGCGCCGGGCGGGCATCGGGAGAGGCTATACGGGGACCTGACGCAGCCGTCAGGCAACGTTCCACTCCTATAAGGTCCCCGGCGTGCCGAAGCTCTCAGAGATCGCAGTCGGGGACGCGGCTCCACCGCTCGTCGTGGAGAACCTCACCCGCACCCATTTCGTGAAGTACGCCGGTGCGTCGGGCGATTTCAACCCGATGCACCACGACGACACCATCGCCGCGCAGGTGGGGAACCCTTCGGTGTTCGGACACGGCATGCTCACCGCCGGTCTCATGGCCCGCGTGGTGAAGGACTGGTTCGGCCCCGAGGCCCTGCGCAAGTTCAATGTGCGTTTTGCCAAGCAGGTATGGCCGGGCGAGACCCTCACGTTCACCGCGATCGTCACCGGCGTGCACGACGATCTGGTCGACGTCGAGTTGTCGGCGAAGAATCAAGATGGGGAAGAGAAGCTCTCCGGCACCGCCACCGCGGCCGTCGCCGCGTAGTACCAACCACCTCGAAGAGCGGAGCGTTCACATGGGAATCTTGGATGGTCGAGTCGCGGTCATCACCGGATCGGGTCGCGGGATCGGGCGCGAGTTCGCGTTGTCGATGGCTCGTGAGGGCGCGCACATCGTGATCAACGATGTCGGTGTGAGCCTCGACGGTCAGGGCACCGACGAAGATCCCGCCGCGCAGACCGTTGCCGACATCAAAGCGCTCGGTGTGGGTGCGGTCGCGAGCTACGAGTCGGTGACCGACCATGACGCCGCGGGGCGACTGATCCAAACCGCGATCGACGAGTTCGGCAAGATCGACATTCTGGTGAACAACGCGGGCATCGTGCGCGACCGGTCGCTCCTCAAGATGACGCCGGAAGATTTCGACGCGGTGGTCAAGGTCCATATGTACGGCACGTTCAACACGGCCCAGCACGCGTCGGGACACATGAAAGAAGCCGGGTACGGGCGGATCATCAACGTCACGTCCCAGGCGGGCTTGCGCGGCAACTTCGGTCAGTCCAACTATGGCGCCGCGAAGGCCGCGATCATGGGCATGACGTTCATCTGGTCGATCGAGCTCGGGAAGTACGGCGTGACCGTGAACGCGATGTCGCCCGCGGGTGCCACTCGGATGACCTCTGCGCTGTTCGAGCGCACCGGTACCGAGCCGCCGCCGGAGGCGAACCCTGCGCTCAATGCGCCCCTCGTGACCTGGGTCGCGTCGGATCTTGCCGGTCACGTGAACGGTCAGATTCTCGGCCGTACCGACTTCGCGTACACGATCTACCAACACCCGAAGCAGGTCGCGTACATGTACCGAGAGGGCGGCTTCGACGTGGAAGGGGTGGCCGAGAACTTCGACAAGATCCTCGGTCAGCATCTCCAGCACGTGGGGATGACTATGCCCGGCGGGATGGAACACAAGAAGTAAGCACGCTCAATGCGTCCTCTCGGTGTGGTCGACATCGTCTACGGCGACGAGCCGTCGGTTGCGATGCGCGCCGTGCTCGCGCAGGCCGACGGATTCGCGCACATCGACCCGCTTATCACGGTCGACCCGTCGACGCTGGCGCTGCCGATCGGGTGCCCGACGGCGTTTCCCAAGCCGATGCCGGGTTGGTGCGCCACGCCCGCGCCCGTGAACGCGGAAGGCATGTGGGAGCGCTGCGTGCGGTGGTTCCGCGTCGCGCCGGGCGCGTTGCTCGAACCGTGGGCGGGCGCGGTTGTGCACTCGGCCGAGACCTGCCGGGCGATGATGGCCGAGGTGCCGGGGCTGCGATTGTTGATCGACACGGGCCATGTGGCCGATTGGGGCGAAGATCCGGTTGAGCTCCTGGAACTCGCCGACCACGTGCAGCTCCGTCAAGGTGCGCCCGGCCGGACACAGTTGCACGTGGATGATCCCGAGGGTGTGGTCGACTTCGCGGCGGTGATCAAGGCCTTGGACGCACGCGCGTACGCGGGCAAGCTGTCCGTCGAGTACTTCGACCTGCCGGACCACGGTTGGCCGTGCGTCGATCCGCGGAGCTGGGCCATGGATCTCGCGGCGTCGATGAGCGGGGCCCAACGAGATTGACCAACCCGGCCGCGCTGGACTCAGATGCGGGGAACGGCGGAGGTACGGATGGACACAGAACACGACACAAGTGCTGCGGACGCGGCCGATGTACCGGTGCTGGGGTGGACCAACGTCGACCCGGAGATGTCGGCCCGGCCGCAGCAGTTCTATCCGGGTATGCGCGAGATGGGCCTTGTCCCGTTGGAGGACATGACGCTCATCACGCGCCACGAAGACGTGATGTGGGCGCTGCGCCATCCCGAGGTGTTCTCGTCGAACATGGACGCGATCGACATCGGCAACGTCCGGCCCTTGATTCCGCTCCAGATCGACCCGCCCGACCACATCAAGTTCCGTCGCCTCCTCGATCCGCTGTTCGCTCCACGCGAGATGGAGAAGCTCGAAGCCGCGGTGCGCACGCTGGTGACCGAGTTGATCGACGCGTTCGTCGACCGCGGCGAGTGCGAGTTCAACGCCGCGGTCGCGGTCCCGTTGCCCTGCACGGTGTTCCTGCGGTTGATGGGGCTTCCCCTGGAAGACCTCGATCTCTTCCTGCGGTTCAAAGACGGCATCATCCGTCCGCCGGTCGACAACGTGGCCGACGGCCGGGTGATCGCGCGCGCGACCGGACAAGAGATTTACGCGTACTTCGAGAAGGTGATCGCCGCGCGGCGGGACCAGCCGGAGGACGATCTGCTGAGCGGTTTCATCGCGGCCGAGATCGACGGGGAACGGCTCACCACCGAGGACATCCTCGACATCTCGTACCTCTTCCTGCTCGCGGGCCTCGATACCGTGACCGCGTCGCTCGGCTGCGCGGTGTCCTACCTGGCGCGGCACCCCGACCGTCAGCAGGCATTGCGTGACGATCCCAGTCGGGTCCCTGCCGCGGTGGAGGAGCTGTTGCGCTGGGAGACGCCGGTACCCGGTGTGATGCGGGTGGCGACTCAAGACGTGGAGCTCGCCGGCTCCACGATCCCGGCCGGCCAGTCCGTCACGTGCCTCCTCGCCTCCGCCAACACCGATGGCGCCGAGTTCCCTGATCCGGAGTCGATCGACTTCGACCGCAGTGCGAACCGTCATCTCGCGTTCGGGGGCGGGCTCCACCGCTGCCTCGGATCGCACCTTGCGCGCCTCGAAATGCGAGTCGCACTCGAGGAGCTGCACCGTCGAGTGCCCGCGTACACGATCAAGGCGGGGGAGACGCCGGTGTACACGATGGGGATTCGTGGTGTGGAGTACCTGCCGTTGGTGTGGGAGACGGCGTAGATGCGCGTGAGCGTCGATACCGAGATTTGCACCGGCCACGGCCGCTGTTACGCGCTCGCGCCGGACGTGTTCGGTCCGGACGACCGCGGTCACTGCGAGATTCTCGTGCCTGACGGCGGTGTGCCGGACGCGTTGCACGCGGCGGCGCGCGTCGGTCGAGACAACTGCCCCGAACTCGCGATCACCGTCATCGAATGAGAGGGAAACCCGTGCGATTGACCATTCTCGATCCGACGGCGCCGCCGCCCATTGTCGAAACCGATCCGGGGCCGGACGCGGGTCCGCTGGCGGGCAAGCGCGTCGGGTTCCGATCCGATCACACGTGGCGCAGCTTCGAGTGGGTACTCGACGTGTGGGCGCCGCGCTTCGAGGCGGCGGGCGCGACCGTCGATCGTTGGGTTTCGGGCAATCGGGTAGGCACCGAAGGCGAGGTGACGTTCGCGGCGCTGCACGACTTTGCCGAGCGCGTCGACCTCGCCGTGGTGGGCCTCGGCAATTGAGGCTCGTGCACCTCGTGGAGCGTCCACGACACGGTCGCGGTGGCGCAACGAGGTACGACGGCGGTCGTCGTCGTGACGGAGGAGTTCGAGGCACTCGCCCACACGATGGCGGCGAACGCGGGCCGGGCCGGTCTGCGCGTACACGTCTTGCCGTACCCGTTGGAGACACGATCGGAGGCCGAGGTGCGCGCGATCGCGCTGGAGCATTGGCCGCTCGTCTTGGCCACATTGGGCGTGTCGGTGGGCGTGGTCGGGGAGTGACGTGAGCGCGGCGTCGGACTCGGCGAGCCGCGCCGACTGCGGACCCGAGGGTTGCACGATCGATTGGTTGGTGTCGGAGCGCCTCGATGTCGATGCCGACCCGGTCGCGTTCCAGAAGCTCGCGACCGATGCCGGTTGGGGTGACGGTCTTCCCTTGATTCCACCGACGGAGGAACGCGTGCGCGCGTACGTGGCCGCGAGCGCGCGATTCCCGGAGTCGCATTTGGGCGACCTGCCGCCCCGCAACGGTCGGTGCACCGTCGAGAAGCTGGCGGTCAACGCAGTGATGGCGGGCGCGCCGCCGGAGGCGATGCCCTTGCTCTGTACCGCGGTGATCGCGATGTGCGAGCCCGACTTCAACCTGTTCGCACTCAACACCACCACGTGTTGTGTGGTGCCGGGAGTGTTCGTGAACGGGCCGATTCGACACGCCCTCGACATTCCCTTCGACGCCGGTTGCTTCGGCGGCGTGGCCGGTCCGGCGCCCGCAATCGGGCGGGCGTTGCGGCTGCTCATGCGCAACGTCGGCGGCCAGGTCGTCGGGATATCGTCGAAGAGTGTGTTCGGCCAGCCGGGACGCGTGACGGGCATCGTGGTGGGCGAGTGGGAAGAGCGCTCGCCGTGGGCACCGTTCGCCGAACGGCGCGGCGCGGCGCCCGGCGCCGACGCCCTCACCGTGCACGGGTGTACCGGCACGATCGACATCGCCGACATCGTGGCCGCTAACGGTGCCGACCTGCTCGAGGTCGTGGGCAAGTCACTCGCGTTCGCCGGTACCAATGCGTTCATCGGCGCCCATCACGGCGCAGAGATCATGGTGTGTCTCTCGCCGTCATGGGCGGATCTGATTGCCGTCACCTATCCCGACATTCGCGACGTGCAAGCGCAGCTGTACGAGCACGCGGCGTTGCCCGTCGACTGGTGGCCGCAACCACATCGGGAGAAGGCGGACGCGAACGGGCGCGTCGGTACCGACGGACGCGTGCACCTCGTGGAGAGGCCGGCGCAGATGCTCGTGCTGGTCAACGGCGGGCTTGGCAATCTGCACGCGCTGGCATTGCATTCTTTCGGTCCCACGCGCGCGGTGACGAGACAGATCACGCCCGGGGTGGGTTCGGCGTGACGGTCCGGGTGTTCGACACGATGGGTTTGGCCATCGATCGGCTACGAACCGAGTTCCCCGAGGTGGAGTTCGTCGATGCGTCGAACGGGCCACCGGACGCCGCAGTGGAGGCCGAAGTGCTCTTCGGCGGCTGGGACGATGCCAAGGTGGTGCCGCTGCTCGATCGCGGCGTGCGGTGGATTCAGCTGCCGGGGACCGGGATCGACGGAGTCTCACGCGACGTGTTGGACCGTGTCCCGACCGTCACGTGCGCCCGTGGCGCGAGTGCCATTCCGATCTCCGAGTACGTGCTCGCCGCGATGCTCGCGTTCGAGAAGGGGCTCCCGGACTTCTGGTTGCACGAGCCGCCGGAGCGGTGGAACTACCAACGGATGGATTCCCTCGCGGGCAAGACCGTCGCGCTCGTGGGTCTCGGAGGTATCGGGACCGCGGTGGCCAAGCGGGCGCTGGCCTTCGAGATGCACGTACGCGCGATGCGCCGAACCGCGACTCCGAGCCCGATCGCCGAGGTCGATGTCGTCACGTCGATCGCGGAGTTGGTCGATGGTGCGCATCATGTGGTGTTGGCCGCGCCCGGCACAGAGAAGACCGCCCGTATCCTCGACGCCGACGCGTTCGCGGCGATGCGCGACGGCGTGCACGTGGTGAACATCGCCCGCGGCACGCTGATCGATCAGGACTCGTTGCACGCCGCGCTCGATTCCGGCAAGGTCGCCCGCGCGAGCCTCGATACCGTCGATCCGGAACCGCTCCCGGCGGGTCACTGGATCTACGAACATCCGCGGGTGTTCCTCACGCCGCACTCGTCGTGGGCGTCGCGAGATTTGGTGGGCGCGGCGATCGACATCTTCTGCGTCAACCTGCGCCGCTATCTCGACGGTGCGCCGCTGCTGCACGTGGTCGACGTGGTCGAGGGATATTGATGGCGCCGACGGTCGCAGTGGTCGGGACGGCCTTTGGCGCGAGAGTGCATGTTCCGGCGCTCCGGGCCGCGGGCTTCGATGTGGTCGCGCTGGTGGGGACCGATCCCGACCGGACGGCGCGCCGCGCGGCGCGCGTCGACGTTCCGGTCGCGTCGACCACGTTGGGGGATGTGCTCGGCGCGGTGGATGCCGTCACGATCGCCACGCCACCGGCCACCCACAAGCTCTTGGTACTCGCGGCAATTCGCGCGGGGAAGCATGTCGTGTGCGAGAAGCCGTTCACGCTCGGGACGACCGAGGCGCGCGATCTCGTCGCGGCGGCGGAGCGCGCCCAGGTCACCGCGTTGATCGGCCATGAGTTCCGGTGGGCGACCGACCGTGCGATCCTCGGGCGCGCCATCCGCGACGGCATGATCGGCGAGCCGCGGCTCGCCACGTTGGTGCAATACGTGGACCTCGTCGCCGACCCAACCGCACGGATGCCCGGATGGTGGTTCGATCGTCGGTTGGGTGGTGGTTGGCTCGGCGCGTCGGGCTCGCATCTTGTCGATCAGCTGCGCGTATGGCTCGGTGAGTTCGCGTCGGTCTCCGCGGCGCTGCGCGTCGTCAGCGACCGGGCCGTGACCGCGGAGGACTCGTTCACGGTCCGGGCGCGGATGCGCAACGGTTGCGACGTGGTGCTGCAACAGACCGCGGGCGCGTTCGGTCCGGCGGCGGGGATCAGTCGCGTGACCGGGAGCGACGGCACGGTGTGGATCGAGGGAGGACGTGCGTGGGTGGCCGACGCGGCTGGTGCGAGAGAGCTCGAGGTGCCGGTCGATCTCCGATTGCCGACCCCGCTGCCAGCATCCGACGCGCCCGGTCACGCCTACACCCACCTCGAGATCGGTCCGTACACGCGACTTTGCGAAGCGTTTCGGGCCGGGGTCGAAGATCGGCCGACGGAGTCCGCGGTGCCGATTCCGACGTTTGCCGACGGCCTGGCCGACATGCAGGTGCTGGATGCGATCCGGGCCTCCGCCGCGGCCGACGGGGCTCGCGTCAGCGTCTGAGGCCTGATCGGTCAACTTTCGGTCCCAGGGTGCCGATCATCCCGTCATGCGTCGATATCTCAGAGTGGTCGGGATAGTTGCGGCGGTCGGGCTCACCGGCTGCAGTGCAGGCACGAATGCTCAAGGCAAGCTCGAGCACACGGCCATCACCGCGCCGGCGGCGAAGGCTCGCAGCGTGGTCGATCAGCAGAATCAGCAGCTGAAGCAGATGGATCAGCAGACTGGTTCGGCCGATCCGACCGCCGCGCCGTAGCGCTTCGTATCAATCCCAACGGGCGCCGTACCGATCGCGGGAAGTACGCGTCGCGAACGGCTCGCGTCGAGGCGGACCGAGTGGTCGAGCCGGGTGTCCGACCGGAATGACCGCCATCGGTCGCACGTGCGCCGGGAACTCCACGATCTCGCTGAGCTCGTACGCGTAGCCGACCGCGATTGTGGTGAGGGCGCTGCCCAAACCGAGCGCGGCCGCGGCGAGCATGAGGTTCTGCACGGCGGGGAAGATGGATTCGGCGGCCGTCATGGGAAGTCCTCGCTCGGTGTCGGCACCGACCACGATGTGGACCGGCGCGTCGGCGATGCCCCCGGTGGCGCCGCGCTCGACGTCGGCAAGGAGTCCCGCGCTCAAACGATCCTTCGAGAACTCGCGCCCGACCGTGTTCCAGGCACGGGCGATGAGTGCGCCGATCGCGGCGCGAGCGTCGGTGTCGCGCACCACGACGAACTCCCACGGCTGTTTGTTCTCCGCGCTCGGCGCGTGGACCGCGGCGTCCAGCATCCGCGCGAGGTCGGCGTCGGCGACCGGTTCGTCGGTGAACGCACGACAGGCGCGTTGCGCACACATCGCGTCGAAGATGTCGCTCACGTCATCTCCCCGAGGCGGCGGAAGGTGTTCACGTACATGATGCGCAGGGCCGGGTGGAAGGCCCAGTGGTTCCATGCGTCGGTGTCGGCGCCGAGGTGTTCGGTCACGAGCGGTGTCATGGCTCGGTAGGCGCGCTCCGGATCGTCGGTGTCCATCTCGTAGAAGTGCATGTAACGCGGATCGCCGCCGGTCACGTTTTCGTACGGCGTGATCATCGTGTACCCCGGGACCGCGACCTCGGCGATGGAGCGCAGGTGCACGAAGTCGCCCCAATCGCGGAGCGCTTGGGCGTCGGCAGGGTCACGGGGGGAGATGAGGACGAGCGAGAGCCCGATCGTCGGGTTCCCCGTGAGCCGACCCTGAGCGGGCCGCGGGTAGCGGCGGAAGTGATAGCCGGTGATGCCGTCGGGAGTATGTGGTGCGGTGAAGGCGTCGTCCCCTTCGTACACGCCGAGGTACGTGAACTCGTCGAGCTTGCGGGGCAGGTCGGTGCGGCCGCGGTTGACGTTCTCCCACCAGGTGGCGCGGGTCGCGCCGTTGCTCGCGAGGACCTCGGGCACACGGTGGGTGACGTACGCGTCGATGGCCAGATCGGTCATCTCCAGGTACAACCCCGCCGTGATCCGATCCTCCACAGCTTCGATGCTATTGGCGTTCGCCGCCGGGTGGGTCAGGCGTTGAGGCCCAAGAGCGCGTTGGGGTTGGTGCAGGCCATGTGGCGAATCTCGGCCTCGGTGAGACCGGCCGCGTAGAGCGCGTCGGCGAAGGTCTGGAGCCCGGCAGCCGGTGGTTCGTTCAGGGCCTGGCCAAAATCCGTACCGAGGGTGACGTGATCGGTGCCGACACGCCGCATGCACGCGATGAGATCCGTGATCGGACGGGTGGCCAGCGCGCCGATGCAGGTGAGCGCACACAACTCGATCGTTGCCCCGAGCGCGGCGAGCTCGCCACATTGCGCGACCGTCAGGTTGGGTCCCGCGAGTTCTTCCATCGCGTGAGTCACGAGCACGTTGCCGCGCCGCGCGAAAGCGCGGGTGATCGCGACATGCTCGGCCGCGCTCACATGGCCGGTCGCGAGGATTGCGCCATGGTCCGCCACGAGCGCGAGGATCTCGTGGGTCTCGTCGGTGAGCGCGCCGTCGTCATCTACGACTCGGATGCCTGGACCTGGAATGCCGAGTTGCGCGGCGACGCCGGTGTCGAAGTCTTGTCGGCTGCTCAGCGTCGGGAGCCACACGATCTTCGCACCGAGCGCGAGTGCGACTTCCACGGCCGCAGGGTTCATGCCGCCGACTTCCCGATCACACGAGATGCCGCCGAAGACGCGCGTCCCGTCGACGATCGGATCCAGCGCCGCGGCGAGGCCCGCGCTGGGCGTGTCGTGACTCTTGAGCACGATCGCGTGGTGGCCGGCGGCTGCCGCCTGCTGCGCGGCCTCGAATCCGGTGACCGATCGGGCGCGGTGCGGATCCGGCCCGAAGTGTGCATGCAGATCCGCCGCCCCCGTGAGATCAACTGACACTGACTCTCCCGCTCTTGCGCCTGCGGCGCAGGCCGCTCGGGCCCCGCCTCGGATGTCGCACGCCGAGATGATGCGGCTGTGATCCTCGGCTTCGGTTCTGTTCTGTTCTACTCCACGTTGATGACCGCGAGGTCGGTGCCGAAGATGATTTCGCCGTCGAAGTGGGCGGCCGCGAGGGCAATCCAGTCGGCCTCGGTGCCGGGTGCCGGCACGGGAACGGGGTGAGTCAGTACCAACGTGCGCACCTGGGCGCGCGCCGCGGTGCGGCCGGCGTCTTCGAGCGACGAGTGGTAGTCGTGGATGTCTTGCAGCCGCGCCGACGGGATCATCTTCACGAGCTCGGTGTTGATCACCGTCTGCACGTACACGTCGGCGGCGGCGCAGAGCGTGTCGAGACCACGGCACGGGACGGTGTCGCCGGCGATGACCACCGCGTGGCCGTCGTGCTCGATGCGAAACGCGGTGGTCGGCGCGACGGGTCGGTGGTCGCTCGGCGCGGCGAGCACCCGTACGTTCGACTCGTCGAGCGCGACGCCGTCGTGGATCTCGGCGACGGTGACCGGCGGCTCCCAGTCGAGGTCGCCATGGTGGTCGAGGCGGTATTGGATGTCGTCGCTCAGCATCGCGAGCACGCGATCGACGTATGTCGCGGTACCCGGCGGCCCGACGACCGAGAGCGGGTTCGGCACCGGCGACATCGCCCACCGTGTGGTCACCAGGTCGTTGAAGTCGGTGGTGTGGTCCGAGTGGAGGTGCGTGAGGATCACGTGGTGCAGCATCCCGGGGAAGAGTCCTGCCGCGGCCAAGCGCATGAGCACACCGCGGCCGCAGTCGAACAAGAGGTTCAGCGGTCCGGCCTGCACGAGAGTGGACGGTCCGGCGCGGTTCGGGTCGGGAATTGGCGAACCGGTCCCGAGGAGCGTGACCTTCATCGTTCGACTGGCCGCGCGAACGGCTGCGTGAGCCCGGGCGTCGCGTCGCCGCGGGTGGCGATGAGCGTCGCCTGGTCGATCGCCGCCTCGCGGTGGGCGTGCGCCTCCATGTATCCCGGATACGCGGCGAGATTCAGGAAGGCGGTGCGGCTCGGATACCACACGGCCACGACCTCGTCGTAGAGATCGTGCTCGCAGCCGATCACCGTCTCGGCTGCGTCGGTCGCCCAGAGAATCTCGCCACCGACCGATTGGATCGCCGCGTACGCGACGATGCCATAGCGGAGGTAGGCCTCGCGACCGCTGACATCGGCGTCGGGCGTGCCGGACGGGTACACCGCGCGGTCGCGGTAGCGATTGAGGTTGAGCATGACGACGGGAGAATCGTCCTCGGCGCCGCGGGCGGCGGTGAATGCCAGTCGATCATCGGTGGGCGTGACGTGGTCGGTCATGACGGTTCCTCGATTTCGGTCAACTGGCGAGTAGAGAGCGCACGGTGCGGGCGACGATCGCCTGCGCGCGGCGGGACGAGTGGCCCGAGACGGTTCGGAGCTGCTCGATGGTCTCCAGGCTGGTGGCCGCATCGAGTGCGTCGAGCAGCTCGGCGCCGACGCCGGCGTGATGCGTCGCCAACTCGCGCGCGAACAGCGCGGCCAGTTGGTCGCGGAGGAGTGTGCGGCGAAACTTCAATGCCCGTGTGATCGCAGGCGATTGCGATTCGAACAAGTGCGCGGCGCGCGTCGTCACCGCGGTGGCGGCGTAGATGCGGGAGCGTTGTGCCACCAGGGCGGCAATGCGGGCGTCGAGCGAACCATCGGGATCGGGAGGAACGAAGACCGGCGCGACCCGCGCCGCCTGGATCTCGATCGCGGCTGCGGCCAGGGAGTCGAGGTCGTCGAAGTATCGGAAGACGGTCCGCTCGGAGACCCCGGCGCGCGCCGCGATCTTTGCCGCGCCCGGTTGATGGTCGCCGTCGTCGTAGAACGCGAGCAGCGCATCGACCACGAGCTCGCGACCGCGCTCGGTGCGGAGTCGTCGCCGATCGACCGGCGCGTTCCGCCCGGATGCGGACGCCGGTGGCTCGAGCGCGGCGTTGGTCATGGCGCGACCCTAAACAAATGACAGTGTGACTGTCAAGAGTTCGCGACGGCGTACCCCAGCGCGAAAAACTTCATGGCGAACGCGTGGGCGTCGGGGGCCGCGACCAACTCTTCGTATCCGAGCCGCGCGTAGCTCCCCGCGTTCCAGAAGGGATCGTCGATCGGGTTCCACGGTCCTACGTAGACGTAGGGGAGCTCGTGGCCGCCGTCGCCGGGAGACGCGCCGTAGTTCGCGCGTCCGGCCTCGGGGCCGAGATCGAGCGCGACATCGAAGTGCTCGGGCCAGAGCTGGATCTCCGTCGGGGTGTCGCCGGCGCGTTCCGCGCGCCAGTGGGTGAGGACCCGGTCGCCGAACGCGAACCAGTCGCCGAGGGCACGGGCCGCCGCCGGCGCAACCGCGAATGGGAGTGTGGGGTCGGCGGGCGTCGTCGCGGTGAAGACGCCGGTATCGGCGGCCGGATCGGTGCCCACGAACTCGGCTGCGTCGCCGAGCGTCGTGATGGCGCGCCGCCGCGTGCGCTCACCGTTGGTGACGACGAGTTCTGTGCCGTCGATCCCGATAGTCCGGGTGTCTCCGCTGGTGAGTTCGAACGGCGGGGTGGTGACCCCGCCCGCGCCGACCCGGAGGCCGATGCGGCCGGTCGCGGCGTGGCGGGCGGGTGCGAGGACTCGCTCGCCCAAGGTGTGCCACGCCGTACGGGTGGCGATGTACTCGTCGAGGTCTGTGATCGGCTCCAACATGCTTCCCTCCTGTTTCAGTTTGTCCCGTCTCCGCTCCGCTCGATTCGTTGCACTCCTTTGTGATGGATGTCCGCCGGTAGTGTCCCGCTGTGCCAAATGCCCAACCTCTCGCTGGGGTCCGTATCGTCGAATGCTCGATGCTCGGACCCGCCGCCATCACTACCGCACTTGCCGATCTCGGTGCCGAGGTCATCAAGGTCGAGCCACCTTCGGGCGACTACGTGCGCCGCATGACCTGGCCGATCGTGGAGGGCGTGTCGCTCATGCACCTCCACGTGAACCGCGGGAAGCGCAGCATCGCGATCGACCTCAAGACCGCCGACGGCATCGCGGTATTCGAGGCACTGGTGGCCACCAGCGACGTCGTGGTGGAGGCGATGCGTCCCGGCGGCCTCGCCCGCCGTGGGCTCGGGTACGAGCGTCTGAAGGAGATCAATCCGCGCATCGTGTTCTGCACGATCTCGGGCTACGGAGCAACCGGTCCGTACCGGGACCTCGCGAGCCACGGCATCGCGTACGACGCGTGGGCGGGCATCTTCGAACCCGAAATCGACGACGCGGGATTCCCATCGATTCCCAACCACGTCTCTATCGGGATCAACGCGGGTCCGCTCTTCGGCGGTCTCGGGATTCTCGCCGGAGTCATCCAAGCGCGCGCCATGGGCGTCGGCGCGCAGATGGAGGTGGCGCAGTCCGACGCGGCCGCGGCGTTCGACTGGTACCGCGAGGAGACCTATCGCGCGTACGAACGGCCCGAGACCGAAGTGACGGGCAACGCGTCCGACAACTACGCGCGGCGCGAACCCGCGATCGCGGGCATGCGCGGCGGTGTGCGGTACCAGGTCTACCGGTCGGCCGACGGGCATGTGCTGTTCATGGCGAGCGAGCAACACTTCTGGAAGAAGTTCTGCGCGGCGCTCGATCGCACGGAGCTGTTCGAGCGGTGGCCGGGCTCGGAATACGGCGACCACGCGCGCGGCAACCGAGAGTTGCAGGCGCAGCTCACCGAGATCTTCGCGGCGCAGACGACCGACGAGTGGGTGCAGTTCGGGATCGACGTCGACGTCCCGATCGCGCCGTGCCACACGCCAAAGACGGTTGCCAACGACCCGCAGTTTCGCGATCGGCTCGAGTGGTTCCCCACGACCGCGCTCGGCGCGGAGCAGCTGCCGTTTCCGGTCAAGATCGTCGATGCCGACCCGTTGGTGCCCACGATGGCGCCGACCGTCGGCGAACATACCGACGCGGTGTTGGCCGACGTCCTGGGCTACGACGCCATCCGGATCGCGGAGCTTCGCGCCGCCGGCGCGGTGACCTGAGCGAGAGAGGCGAACTCCTCAGAACGCGGGGACGAGACGATCGAGCAGCGCTCGTTCGGCACCGGTCGCCGTGAGCGTGATCGGCGCGCTCGGCTCGCGCCGACCCCAGAGCAGAAGCAACCGCGCCGCGGGGTCGAGCGTGAGGTGCGCGGGCGCATCCGCGATCGGCTCGAGCGAGAGCATCGGAACGCCGCCGCGCATCGTGATCACGAGATCGTCCTCCGGTTCGCTGCGCACAACGACGCGCAGTCCGTCGGGGAGCGGCGCGGACCGCACCCTATGTGCGGGGGTTTCGGCGAGCGAACTCATCCCGGTGAGGACGGTGAGCGCGTGACGCGTGAGTACGGGTTGGGCCAGAGTGGCCCGGGCAACGTCGTCGCAGCCGACGATGTCCCAGCGATGCAACGCGCATTCACTCCGTCCGTGCATGGCGAAATCCGTCGCGGTCATCTCGCGCCCGGTGAACGCGATCGCGGCGGTGCCGAGCTGCGCTTGGAGCGTCGCAAACCGGCCGGCTTCGACCACGAGCCGGTCGCGGAGTTCTGCGTCGGGGAGCGCTTGGTACGCGGGCTCGCGTTCCGCGAACGTGCGGGTCGGCCGCTCGGGCTTTCCGGCGAGGTGTTCCTCGATGAGGTCGGCCTGCTCCGCGGCGCCGGCCGCGAGATGGGCGACGAGTTCATGCACGGTCCAGCCGCGGCAGTTGGTGAGTCGCTCGGGCGGAGTACCGAGCAGTGTGGTGATGAACTCACCGACTTCGTCGACCTCGGGTGTCGTCGGGCGGGTCGTGGTCTCGGGGGTCATGACGCCATTGTGCGGGAGAACAGCAGTGGTGTCTGGCGGGAATCCGTCCTCGCAATCGCGGCGCAACAACCCGCGTAGAGTGACACGCATGTCAGGTTCCGCGGCGGGCCCGCGCTCGGCGCCCGCGCCCGGCCAGGCGCCGCTTCCGGCACAGAACGCGGCCGCGCTGTTGCGCACCAACGCGAGTGACCCCGAGATCCGCGACCGTCCCGCGATTCGCTTCGGTGACGCGATCTGGACGCACGGCGAGTTCTACGCTGAGTCGTGCCGCTGGGCCAGTCTCTTGCTCGAACGGTTGCCTGAGGGGCGACCGCGTCACGTGGCGATCCTGCTCGACAATCTGCCCGAGTACCTCTTCGCGTTCGGTGGAGCAGCGCTCGTTGGCGGCGCGGTCGTCGGTCTCAATCACACGCGCCGAGGTGAGCCACTGCTGCGAGATGTCGCCCATACCGATTGCGGCCTCCTGATCACCGAGCCGCGCCATCGTGATGTCATCGCGCCGATTGCGGATGCGCTGCCGCCCGCGTTGGTGGTGGGTGACACCCTCGAACCGGCGCTCGCGGCGCACGACGATCGCGATCCGGGTCTCGATCCCGACGTCGACACACCCTGGGCCTTGATCTTCACGAGTGGCACCAGCGACGCACCGAAGGCGGTGATCTGTTCGCAACGGCGCCTGCTGGTCACTGGTAACCGCATGCGCATGATCATGGATCTCGGCCCCGACGACGTCGGCTACGTCTGCATGCCGCTGTTTCATTCCAACGCGGTGCAAGTGGGGTGGGCGCCGTCGATCGTGGCCGGCTGCTCGGTCGGACTCGCGCGCAAGTTCTCGGCGTCCGGCTGGTTGCCCGATGTACGCCACTACGGCGCCACGTACTTCAACTACACCGGCAAGCCGCTCGCGTATCTCCTCGCGCAGCCCGAACGGACCGACGATGCCGACAACACCTTGCGCGTCGCATTCGGCAACGAAGGGTCGCCGCAGGTGGTCGACGGCTTCGCGCGACGCTTCGGTGTGGAGGTGATCGACGCGTACGGCGCGACGGAAGGTGGCGTGGCGGTGAGCCGTGACGCGGATCCGCGCGCCGGCGCCCTCGGGAAGGTCACGCCGAACGTGCAGGTCGTTGACGATGACGGCCACGAGAAGCCACGCGCGGAGTTCGACGACCGCGGCAGGTTGATGAATGCCGAGACGGCCGTCGGCGAGATTGTGAACACGGCGGGTGCTGGTCCGTTCGAGGGCTATTACAACAACCCGGCGGCCACCGAGAAGACCACCCGCAATGGCTGGTACTGGTCCGGCGACCTCGGCTACATCGACGCCGACGGATATCTCTACTTCGCGGGCCGGACGGCCGACTGGATCCGCGTCGACGGCGAGAACTTCCCTGCGGGTCCGATCGAGGAAGCCATCCGGCTCCATCCCGATGTGGTGCTGGCCGCGGTCTACGGCGTGCCCGACGATCAGGCCGGCGACCAGATCATGGCGGGGCTCGTGCTCCGCGATGGCGTCGAGTTCGATTCGCTCGGGTTCGCCGTGTGGCTCGACGCGCAGCCCGACATCGGACCCAAGTGGCGGCCGAGGTACGTGCGCGTGATTGCCGAGCCGCCGACCACGGGCACCTTCAAGATCGTGAAGCGCACCTTGATCCACGAGAAATGGCGCGGCGATCGCGCGCACGGTGACCCGGTGTTCGTGCGCGGTCGCGACGAGGCGGCGTATCGGCCGTTCACCGTGGTCGACGAATCCGAGCTCCACGCGTCGTTCGGCCAGTATGGCCGCGAAAGGTTTTGGGATCTCTGACGTGGACTTGAGTTTCACGCCCGCCGAGCTCGCGTTTGCCGCGGAGATCCGCGCGTGGCTCGTCGACAACTTGGATGTACCTCCTGTCTTCGCATCGCTCGACGACGAGATTGCATGGGGTCGCGAGTGGCAAGCGAAGCTCGCGGCCGATCACTGGGTGGGCATCCACTGGCCCGCGGAGTACGGCGGACGCGGCGCGACCCCGGTGGAGGTAGCGCTCTACAACATGGAGTACGCGCGTTCGCGCGCGCTTCAACCCGTCAATCGAGTGGGGATCAACCTCGCGGGTCCCACGCTGTTGGCGCACGGAACGGAGGAGCAGAAACAACGCTGGCTGCCGCGTATCCTCGACGCCGCGGAGGTTTGGTGTCAGCTGTTCAGCGAGCCGAGCGCGGGCTCGGATCTCGCCGCGTTGACGACGCGCGCGGTACCGGTCGACGGCGGCTGGCTCGTCACCGGTCAGAAGGTGTGGACCTCGTACGCGCAGTACGCGCGTTGGGGTATCGGCCTCGTGCGAACCGACGCCGACGTGGCGAAGCACCGGGGGATCAGCTTCGTGGTGGTCGACATGCGAGTACCCGGGATCGAGATCCGCCCGCTCGTGCAGATCACCGGCGAGGCGGAATTCAACGAGGTCTTTTTCGACGAGGTGTTCGTGCCTGAGGACCAACTGGTCGGTGACCTCAACAACGGATGGGCGGTCGCCAACACCACACTCGCGCACGAACGAGGTACGGCATTCCCGTTCAAGGAGCAGGTCGTGCACGAGGTGTACCTCGACGAGCTGTACGCGCTGGCGCGCTCGCGCGGCCGGCTCGACGACGTCGAAGTGGCCGACGCGCTCGCGCAGAGCTTCATCGAGTTGCGATTGCTTCGGCTGAACAACTGGGCGACGTTGTCGCGCCTGGCGCGCGGAGTGAGCCCCGGACCAGAGTCGAGCATCACGAAGCTGTTGTGGACCGATATGAGCCAACACCTCGCCGACGCGGCAATGGCCATCCTGGGGCCGGACGCGCCGATGACGGGGAAGTGGTCGCGGCAGTGGTTGTGGTCGAAAGCCGCATCGATCGCGGGCGGAACATCGGAAGTGCAACGCACGATCATCGGCGACCGGCTGTTGGGTTTGCCGCGATGAGGAGCCACGATTCTCGGAGGTAGAAACACCCCGAAACGTCCTGCTACCGTTCCCGGCGAGGGTTTGCCAACTCCGGCCGGCCCCGCAGCACAGTCAGGAAATTGCACATGGCAACAGGCACCGTGAAGTGGTTCAACGCCGAGAAGGGCTTCGGTTTCATCTCGCGCGAAGGCGAGCCCGATGTGTTCGTTCACCACTCACAGATTCAGATGGACGGCTACCGCACTCTCACCGAGGGTCAGGCCGTCAACTTCGACGTCGCACCCGGCCGGAAGGGTGAGGAAGCTCAGAACGTCACCGCGGCATAATCGCGGGACGCGTTGTGTGGTTCGGCCCCCGACTTCAGTCGGGGGCCGAGTCGCGTGCGCACGCGGATTGCCACCGGCGGTA
>JANYLF010000187.1 GCA_025357995.1 Acidimicrobiia bacterium
CGTCGACGGTGTCCGCCGCGGCAATCGCAGCCTGGGCCGCACCGAGATCAAGCTCCGAAAGGTCCATGAGTAGCCGGGAGTCTAGAGAACGCTTCGTCCCCCACCCGGGCCTATTCGACGGGCTCGTTCGAATCTATTTAATCAATGTATTGACATATTTGTTTCGAGGCGCGAAGCTGGCCACGTGATCGGACTCGCCCTCTTCGAAATCATCATGGTCGTGGTCGTCGTTGCGATCCTGATCGCGGTCTTCGCCGGCAACCGACCGCGTCCAGAGCGATTCATGGCGGTCAATGGCCTCGATCCTCGGCCGGACGACCTCGACCACGTCCGTATGGTGCTGCGCCGGACGTGGGTCTCACGGCTCGCTGGTGGTGTCGTCGGATTCGCATTCGGAGGAGTCACCGGCGCGACCCTTGGTGGCGCGGGGGCAATCGCCGGTGCGGGGATCGGCCTCCTCGCGGGCACGATGCTCGGCATCACGATCGCGCAGCCACGCCGGACACCGGCCAGCTCGACGCGCATCGCGTCGCTCACGGTTCGGGATGCTCGCAACTACCTTCCTCGTCGGGCGCGTATGGCCACCTTCGGCCTCGCGTGCGTCGTCGCCGGGTACGGCATCTTCGCGATCGCGTCCGCGGAGTACGCGCTCACACGAACCACGACGGCGACCTTCGTACTCGGATTCACGACGTTGATTGCGCTCTCCGTTGGTGAGGCGTTCAAGCGGCGCACCGTCGAACTCCGCCGACCCGATGGCGACGCCGAGTCCGTCTGTGTAGACGATGCGCTCCGAGCCAGCGCGCTTCGCGGCATCCACCACGCAACGATCGGTGTTCTCATGTGCGGGCTGTTGCTCGTGGGATACGGCGCGGTCACGACCCAGAACGTTGCGACGGTCCAAGTTGGTGACCGCGTCGTGTTGCGAATGCCGTCTGACGGGTTCATCCAGATGGAGCCAGACCGTCTCCTCAGCCTGCATCCCCGTCGGTATCGCGTCGAGTGGACCCAGCCGGGCGGGGTGAAGCACTCCCGGCTCATCCGAACCGGGGGTGCACGAATCACGCTGAACTCACTCGACGTGGGGCCGCTCCTCGGCATCGGCTACTGGGTTGTTGTCTTCGGGTTCTTCGGTGCGCTCATCGAATGGAGCCGAGCCGCCAAGGCGTGGCGTCGACCCCAGACCACGCCGAGCGCGGTCGAGGTCGCGGTATGAACGTCGTCGTGGACGCGGCGGCCGCGACACCGCCGTACGAACAGATCCGTGCGCAGGTCGCGCGCATGGTGGGTGGCGGTGTGCTCGCGCCCGGAATGCGCCTGCCCACGATCCAACAGCTCGCCAACGATCTCGCACTCGCGCCCGGCACCGTCGCCCGTGCCTACAAGGAACTCGAACGCGACGGCATCGTCGTGAGCAAGCGACGCAAGGGAACGAGCGTGGCCGACGCGCCACCGAAGGTTCCCACCCGCGAGATCCGCGAAGAGCTCGACGCCGCGGTACAACGCTTCGCCCTCGCGGTGCGTCAACTCGGCGCCGATCCCGACGAAGCCCTCGGCAAGGTCCGCCGCCTGCTCGAAGCGTGAGAGACTGACGGGATGGTTGGGGCAGTGAGCAGAAGTCGTTTCGTGATCGTGCTCGGCGCGGTCGTGTTCGCAACATCGGGATGCGCGTGGCTGGCGCGATCGTCGGAACCCCGCGCCGGACTCCAGACGTCTGGCCTCCTCTCGTCGGAAGGGATCTCCGCCTCCGGTCGGTACGCACTCTTCTCCGGCGACCCCTACACGTACCTCACCGTGCCGCTGAGTACGAACGGTCAAGCACTGCTCCGTGATAACACGACCAAGACGACCGAGATCGTCAGCGTGGCGACCGACGGGACGGTCGCCAATGCACCCTCAGGCGGAAGCGGCATCAGCGACGACGGCCGGTACGTCGCGTTCAGCTCCGCGGCATCGAACCTCGCCGCCGGCGACACCGACGGGAACACGGACGCGTTCATACGCGACCGCACGAACCACACGACGACGCTCGTCAGCCTGAACAACGATGGGAGCCAGATCACGGATCTGAACGCGAATGCGTGCGCGATGAGCGGCGACGGCAATGTCGTCGTGTTGTGTCTGCGCTCGCCAGGAGTCGCGGTACCGCCTGCCGTGAGCGAGCTGGCAGTGCGGAACCTCCGCACGGGGACGACGCTGGTTCTCCCTCATCTCCACGACGCGCCCAACAGTTACAGCGCCCACCTGTCCGGCGACGGTTCCCTCGTGGCGTACGGCGACATCACCGTGAATCCGAACACCATTTGGCTCGGGATCGCCCGCACGGACACGGGCGCGCTCGTACGTGATCTGGGCTCGGCTTCCCTCGCGATCGGCAACTCGTCCGACGTCCATCTTTCGGCCGACGGCACCACGTACGCGCTCACCGAAGGGCAGAACGAGTACAACTCCTTGTTATCGACCGGGACGGTGACCGTCGGTCGGGTCGACGGGTCGACGCCGCCCGTGGTGCACCACTACCGCTGGGCGGCGCAGGCACGCCTCAGCCGGGACGGATCGGTTCTCGCGGTCGAGATCCTCTTGGCTTCCGGATTGCAGGTGCTCGCCATCGACCGGGGGGCCGATCCCCCACTCGTCGTGAGCGCGGACACAACCGGCACGAAGATCGTCGCGGCCGACGGCGACATCCAGCTCTCGGCCGACGGCAAGTGGGTGGCCTTCGTATCGAACCAGACCCAGACGCTCCTCGGCGGTGCTGCGCCCGACGGTTCGTCGTACGACGTCTACACGCGCTCCGTCGCGCAGAAGCTCGATCCACCGAGCTGAAGCTTCAGTCCCGCGACTGACGGGCGGCCTCGAACATGAGCACGCTTGCGGCAACCGCGACATTGAGGCTCTCGATGGCGCCGGCCATGGGGATGCGCACGATCGCATCGAGCGCGGCGGTCACGTCCTCGGGGAGGCCGTGCGCCTCACTACCGAACACCACCGCAACACTCCCGCCGAGCTCGGCTTCCGTGTACTCGAGCGCCGCAGACCCTTCCGCGCCGACCGCCCGCCAACCGCGCGCGCGTAACGACGCCAAGGCCTCCACTACGGACTCGACCACCACAATCGGCACCCCGAGCACCGCGCCGGCGGATCCGCGCACCACCTTCGGGTTCCACGGGTCCACGCCATTGCTCACGATCACCGCTGCCGCGCCCGCCGCCTCCGAGGAACGCACAATGGTCCCAAGATTGCCGGGATCGGCCACCCCGACGCACACCACCACGAGCCCGGCCGCGAGCGCATCGAGCTCGACCGTGGGCGGCAACGGTGCCACCGCGAGCACGGGCTGAGGGGTTTGGGTCGTACCGATCTTCTCGAGCACGCCCTCCTTGAGGTCGCGCAGCGGCACGGACGCCGCGTCGAGCCGTGCCACCAACGGCGCGAACGAACGGCGCGCCCCCGGCCCCAGGTACACCCCCGACAACGCGACACCGCGGTCGAGCGCGTCGGACACCACTCGCGGTCCTTCGAGCACGAACGCGCCGTCGGTACGTCGCGCCGACGCGTCGCGCAACAACTCGCGCAGACGCAGGACGTCGTGATGCCGATGGTTGAGTGGCGGCAGCTCAGTCACGACAGTTTCAGTCACGCCCGCCGCGCCCCGGAACGCCGGTTACGCGGCGTCGAGGGCACCACGCGCCGCGGTGACGAGCGCGCCGAACGCGTCGGCATCGCGCACGGCGAGGTCGGCGAGCACCTTGCGGTCGACCTCGATCTCCGCGGCCTTCAGACCCGCGATGAACTGCGAGTAACTGATGTCGCGTTCGCGACACGCCGCGTTGATGCGCATGATCCACAGCTTGCGGAACTCACCCTTGCGCGCGCGACGGTCGCGGAACGCATAGTTCCCCGAGTGCATCACCTGCTCGTGCGCCGCCCGTACGTGACGACTGCGCGAACCTGAATACCCCTCCGCGCGCTCGAGAATGGCGCGGCGGTGCTTCTTCCCCTGGACTGCCCGCTTCACGCGTGCCATGGGTGGAACTCCTTCGTGAGAGTGGTACGAGAACGACGCTGAAATGCAGTGCGGCTACGCCCGACCGAGCAAGCGCTGGACGTGCTTCTTGTCGCCGCCGGTGACTTCGGCACCACGGGCGAGCCGCCGGGTGCGCTTCGTTGGCTTGTGCTCCAACAGGTGCGCACGAAACGCCTTGCGGCGACGGATCTTGCCGCTCCCGGTGACCTTGAACCGCTTGGCGGCTCCACGGTGGGTTTTTACCTTGGGCATTTCAGACTCCTGCTACTGCGGTTGCGGGTGGTTCTTCATCTTGGGTAGTTACGACGATGTCCGGTGCCGGTACCGGTACCGGCGGTTCCACCGATGCTGCCGGTGGTGGTGGCGGCGGCGGTGCTGGAACCGGTGCTGGTGTCGGTGCCGTCGCCTCGGGCTTCGGTTTCGCGGCCTTGGGCTTCGTTTGCTTGAGCGGGTGCAACACCATCGTCATGTTGCGACCGTCTTGACGCGGTGCCGACTCGACCATTGCGAGCTCGGCGACATCCACCGCGACCTTGTCGAGGATCTTGCGACCGAGCTCCGGATGCGCCATCTCACGACCGCGGAACATGATCGTGAGCTTCACCTTGTGACCTTCACCAAGAAATTTCTGCACGTGCTTCATCTTGGTGGTGTAGTCGTGAATATCGATTTTCGGTCGGAACTTCATCTCTTTGACGATGACGTTCGTCGCCTTCTTCCGCGACTCCTTACGACGCTGCTGCTGCTCGTACTGCCATCGCCGATAGTCCATGATGCGACACACAGGCGGGCTGGCATTCGGCGCGACCTCGACCAGATCCAGTTCGGCCTCGCGGGCCATCTGGAGCGCTTGCGGAAGGGGTCGTACCCCCAACTTCTCGCCGTCTTCGGCGATCAGCAGTACTTCGCGGGCGCGGATGCGGTCGTTGATCCGTGCTTCGTCATCGGCAGCGATGTTGGCATCACCTCTTCGAGTCGGGACCCGTCGGCGGGTCGCCGGCGGCTGGCTTACACAAGGAAGCTCCACCGCGCGGCCAAGACCGAATCGATATGGACGACCCGGACGCGGCGTTCCTCGGCCCATTTGGAGCCTCGGGACCGGCCGGGTGGGGCCCGCCATGAGGACGGTCCCACTTCCCAACTGGATGTGCGTGGCACGATACCAAACTGATGAGCAGCCTCTGGACTCCATACGGTGAACAACCGATCGAACCCGAACAACCTGGACAATCTGGGGCCCCGGGCGGTGGTCCGCCGGGGTTGGGGTACCCGGACGAATTCGAGGCCGGTCCGTACGACGAGCCGGGCGAGGACATCGACCCCGAGCAGATGCGCGAGATGCTCGCCCGATTGGCCGCGACGCCGGTCGAGGCGATCGTGACGCAGTTCGTGGTGCAGCTCCAAGAGCTCGCGGTCTTACACCTGGGCATTGCACAGGAACGAGCCGAGTCACTCCCCAAGGCCGCGCTCGCCATCGATTCGTTCGCCGCGCTCGTCAACGGGTTGGGCGCGCGGCTCGAACCGAATGCCGACGCGTTGCGCCAGGTGCTGGCGCAGCTCCGACTCGCGTTCGTCGAAGTATCGGGGATCGGCGAAGTATCGGGGATGGACGAAGTATCGGGTGAACCTTCGGGAACGCCGCCGGGCGAATGATCCGCACGTTCCGCATTGCCGGAACCGCGCTCTTCGTCACGCTGCTGATCGCGGGAGGCATCGCGGCGAAGTTCCTCATCCCGAAGAAGGCGTTCACCGTGCCGCGCGTCGCGGTGACGGCCAACCTCGCACCCGATGGCACGATGAAAGTCGTCGAGCACATCACGTACGACTTCACCGGGAAGTTCTCGTACGGAACGCGCCCGATTCCTGTGGGCGCGTACACGATCACCGACATGAGCGTGAGCGAACACGGAACCCCGTTGCTCTCCACCGGCGCGCCGTACAACCTGCAGTGGTACTTCACGGCCGAGGACGAGAACCGCACCTTCGACATCGCGTACACGGTGGCCGGTGCCGCGGTCGCCGGACCCGACGTCGCCGAGCTGTACTGGAAATGGGTGGGGACCGAACACCCGACGATCGGTCGAGTGACCGCAGCGCTGCATGTACCGGCGGGCACCGGCCGACTGCGTGCGTGGGGACACGGTCCGCTGACTGGAAAGACCACCGTGGGGGCGGACACGGTGACCTGGACCGCGCCGGACGTCCCGCTCGGCACCTTCGTGGAAGGCCGAGTCGCGATCCCTGCGGCCCGCATGCCGGCGCTGGCGCCAACGACCCCGGCCCGACTCGATCGCATCCTCGCGGAAGAAGATGCATGGTCGAAGGCCGCCAACGACCGGCGCGCCCAGGCCGCCGATGAGGCCCAGCGCACGCGCGACGCGCGCAATGTCCTCACCGTGCTCGCTCCGATCGTGACGGTGCTCGCGGCGTTGACGTTCCTCTGGCTCTGGCGCAAGCACGGAAAGGAACCCGCGCTGCTCGCACCCGTGGGCCAGTATGTTCGCGACCTCCCCGACGACCCGCCGGCGGTCGTGGCCGCGCTCATGCATTGGGGAACGGTCTCGTCGGTCGGCTTCTCCGCCACGGTGCTCGACCTCGCGCAACGCGGCTTCCTGACCGTGAAGGAGACGCGCGTCGACCGCGCCCTGCTCGCGGATCGCGTCGATTACGAACTCACCGCTACCGCGGCGGATCGATCGCAACTCATGGACTACGAGACGACCGCGTTGGAGCAGATCTTCGCGGGCGGGTCACCGGTCATGCAGTCGGAGATCGGAAAGTACGCACGGGCTCATCAGAGCGAGGCGCTGGCGCGGTGGACCTCGTACCGGGCGAACGTGGCCACGAGTCTGCGTAACCGCAAGTACATCAACGGTCAGCGCTCGAAGCCATTCCTCCTCAACCTGGGCACGATCGTCGTCGTCGGTCTCGTGGGCGTGGCCGCCCTCGGGGTGAACGCGTGGGTCGTCGCCGTGATTGCGATCGGGTGGGCGGCCGTGCAACTCGCGCTCACGCCACTCTTGCGGCAACGGAGTCCGGCGGGTCACCAACGCTTCCTCGAGTGGCAGGGCGTGGCCAACTACCTGAAGGACTTCTCCCAACTCGCCGACGCGCCGGTCGGCCACCTCGTGCTCTGGGAGCGCTACCTCGTCTACGCGGCCGCGCTCGGAGTGAGCGAACAACTGGCGCAAGGGCTCGCGGCACGGATTCCCCCGGCGGAGCAGGCGGGCTTCGCGCCGTGGTACATGGGCATGCATCCGGGCGCGGGATATTCCTCGATCGGTGACTTCTCCGCCGGCATCGCCGGCTCCACATCGTCGTTCACACCGCCATCGAGTGGCTCGGGCGGTGGCGGCG
The DNA here is from genome assembly GCA_025357995.1 of Acidimicrobiia bacterium. GTDB lineage: Bacteria > Actinomycetota > Acidimicrobiia > IMCC26256 > JAENVU01 > JAENVU01. The sequence continues at coordinate 7,385 of JANYLF010000187.1, forward strand.
GTTTCTCCGGTGGCGGAGGAGGCGGGGGTGGCGGCGGTGGAATCGGCGCCGGATAAGCGCCGCTAACCCTCGAGCGCGGCGAGGAGCGCGGGGGCGAGCGTGTCGACCGGGACCGTCGGCAAGGTCTCGACCGCATCGAGATCCACTCGGTAGAGCGCGGCTGCGTTCGTGCCGAGGATCTTCGCCTTCACCTCCGAGGTGAGCGCGGGATAGCCGAACTCCTTCTGCATGCGTTCGGGGATCGTGAACGCGCGAAACGCGTCGATCAAGGGTTGAGGCGACCCGTACCAGGTGCTATCGGTGCCCCACAGGATGCGATCGGGTCCGAAGTGCGTGAGCAACTTCCCGAGCACATGGGCGGCTTCGACGGGTCGACGCAGCATCAGGAACCAGGTGCTCCCCAACTCCGCGTACACGTTCCCACGGGCCCTGGGGGTTGGGGCTCCGATGCCGTGCGCCGCGCACGACGCGATCAGACGGTCGACGCCACTCGGCGCGATCGCGTCGAACGCGCCTTCTTCGCCATGCGGGTTGCGTTCGTATCCGGAGTGGTACAC
>JANYLF010000195.1 GCA_025357995.1 Acidimicrobiia bacterium
CGGCACGGGGGGAACGCTCACCGCCAACCGTCTCCGCAAGGCGTTGTACACGACCGACGCGTCGATCGCGGTGGTCGACGCCGACGACGTGCACGTGTATCAGCCGGGCCTGCTGTTCGTCCCGTTCGGTTTGGCGCACGCGCAAGACATCGTGCGGTCGCGTTCGCAGCAACTGCACCAAGGCATTGAGTACCACCAGAGTGCGATTGCGCGCGTCGACATCGACGCCGACCGCGTGTATCTCACCGACAACACGGTGCTCGGCTACGACGTGCTCGTCGTCGCAACGGGGTCGCGGCTGGTGCCCGAGGAGACCGAAGGGCTCACCGGGCTGGGCTGGATGGAGAAGGTGTTCACGTTCTACGACCTGCCCGGCGCGACGGCGCTGGCGGCGAAGCTCGACGCGTTCCAAGGCGGTCGGCTGGTCGTGAACGTGATCGACATGCCGATCAAGTGTCCGGTTGCTCCACTCGAGTTCTGCTTCCTCGCCGACTGGTACTTTCACGAACGCGGCATTCGCGATTGCGTCAGCATCACCTATGTGACGCCGCTCGACGGTGCGTTTACCAAGCCGACCGCGTCGAAAACGCTCGGCGGAATGCTCGAGCAACGCGGTATCGAGTTGGTGACCGAGTTCAACACCGGCGAGGTCGACGGCGCGTGCGGGCGACTGATCGGCTACGACGAGCGCGAGGTGCCGTTCGACCTCGCCGTCGTCGTGCCTGTGCACAGCGGCGCCGAGTTCGTCGGCGCGTCAGCCGGGCTCGGCGACGAACTCGATTTCGTGCTCACCGATCCGCGAACCCTGCAATCGCGGGTGAAGCCCAACGTGTTTGCGATCGGCGACGCCGCAAACCTCCCGATCTCGAAGGCCGGTTCGGTGACGCACTTCGAGGGGGAGATCCTGGTCGCGAACATCGTGCGATTTCTCCGGGGCGAACTGCTCGACGCCTCGTACGACGGGCACGCGAACTGCTTCATCGAGACCGGATTCCACAAGGCGATGCTTATCGACTTCAACTATGAGCAGGAGCCTGTCGGCGGGCATTTCCCGACATCGGCGGGGGTACCACTGCTCAAGGAATCGCGACTCAATCACCTCGGCAAGCTCATGTTCCAATGGTTCTACTGGCATTCGTTGCTGCCGGGCCGCGACATCCCGGGCGTCGCGTCCGGCATGCCCGTCGCCGGCAAAGACATCCCCGCCGACATCCGTCTCTGACCAAGGAAGTAGCCCATGCCTACCGAAACCATCGCCGGCGTCGACGTCGCCGTGAACGACGAAGGCTTCCTCGAACAACCCGAACAGTGGACCGAGGCCATGGCCGTCGCGATCGCCACGCACGCGGGCGTCGGCCCCCTCACGCCGCAGCACTGGCAGGTCATCAACTTCATGCGCAAGGAGTACTTCGAGAAGGGCACCGGGTCCCACGGTGCGCGCGCTCGGCAAGACCTCCGGCGTCTCGGTCAAGGAGCTGTATCAGCTCTTCCCCAAAGGTCCCGCGAAGCTCGCCGCCAAGATCGCCGGGATCCCGAAGCCGCGCGGCTGCATCTGACGAGAAGGGACGCAGCGAATGGTCGACACAACTGAGCATGGCAGTATCGAACGCGACACCATCAAAAAGGTGTCCATCGTGATCTCGAAAGGCTCGCTCGAAGGCATCTACCCCGGCCTGATCATGGCGAACGGCGCACGCGCCGAAGGCATTGAGGCCAACCTCTTCTTCACGTTCTTCGGTCTCGATGCCGTCCATCGCAAACGTATCGAGCACATCAAAGTTGCGACCGTAGGGAACCCCGGCATGCACATGGCGAGCCTGATCGGCGTCCTTCCCGGCATGTCGGCGATCGCGACGAAGATGATGGAGAAGAAGATGGCGGAACTCGACATCCCACCGATCCACGAGTTCATCGAGATGATCGGCGACACGGGCGCGGGCATGTACGCGTGTAAGGCGTCGGTTGACATGTTCGGCTTCGCCAAGGACGACTTCGTCGACCAGGTCGAAGGCATCATCACCGTCGGCGAGTTCTACGAGAGTGCGGCGGGAGGCCAGATCATCTTCACGTGAGGGTAACGTCGCCGACTCGACGACGGTGGGGGACGCGCGGTGGGTACATGGACACGATTCATCGGCGTCGCGGGTGTGGGCGCGCTGGTGGCAACCGGACTCATCGCCGCCGCGCCGCCCGCGGCCGCGGCGGGGAACCCCGCCTTCTCCGTCTTCGACATCCCGAACTCCCCGTACGGTCCGGGCAGTCCCGTGGTCGCGTTGACGTTCGACGACGGCCCCACCACGCAGATCACTCCCGGCGTGCTCGACACGTTGGCGCGCCACGGGGCGACTGCCACCTTCTTCGTGGTCGGAGGCCTGGTTACGCAACACCCCGATCTGGTGCGGCGGGCCGTCGCACTCGGGAACTCGGTTCAAGTGCACACGATGGATCATCTCGACATCACCAAGCTCTCGGCCGCGCAGATTGCCGCGCAAGTAGACCCTGAGATCGCGCTCCTCCGCGACCTCACCAGCCACCAGCCCACGTGTTTGCGCCCACCGTACGGCGCGTGGAACGCGGCCGCCGTCGCCACCGTTGCCACCCACGGTCTCGAGAGCGTGATGTGGAACGTGAACCCCGGTGATACCGAAGCGGGTTCGACCACGGCTTCGATCACGTCGCGCGCGTTGGCCGGTGCGCGTCCCGGTGCCATCATCGCGATGCACGACAGTGCAACGAAGGCGTCGACCCTCGCCGCCTTGCCCGCCATCCTCGACGGCCTTCGTAGCCGCGGCCTCTCAACGGTGCCGCTCTGCACGCAAGCACCCGTGCCGATTCGCGACGTCGCCGTGCGCGCCGACGGACGTTCGGGATACGCGCTGGACGCGAGCGGAATGCTGCATCCGTTCGGCGGTGCCCCCAAGGTGGACGCGGCCGTCGTGCCCGGCCAACTCGGGCGCCGCGTGGTGCTGCGGGCCGACGGTGTCTCGGGCTACACGCTGGACGGCTTTGGTGGCGTGCATCCGTTCGGCGGTGCCCCCGCTGCCGCCGGAACGGCCTATTGGAATGGCTGGGACATCGCGCGCGGACTCGCGTTGCGCCCGGATGGTCAATCAGGCTGGGTGCTCGACGGATTCGGTGGGCTCCATCCGTTCGGTGGCGCGCCCGTGGTTCCCCAGGTCACGTATTGGTCGGGTTGGGATATCGGTCGCGCGATCGCAGCCACGCCGGACGGCAACGGCGGGTACGTGCTCGACGGGTGTGGCGGCATGCATCCGTTCGGCAGCGCCACCGCGATCCCGAACGCGGCGTACTGGCCGGGACGAGACATTGCACGTGGGATAGCGCTCGGGTTCGACGGTCGCTCAGGCTGGATCGTCGACAACGCAGGCGCACTCGCCGCGTTCGGCGCCGCGCCACCGGCGCGTTCGAACACGCACTGGTCTGGTGACGTTGCGCGCGGCGTGGGTGTCGGCGCCGATGGCGTTACCGGTGTCGTGGTCGATGTCAACGGGACCGTTGCTCCGTTTGTGGGCGGGCCGACGACGCGCGCGCTGACCGTCCGCACCGACGCGTCGTCGGGCTACACCCTCGACGCGTCGGGGCGCGTCAGTGCGTTCGGTGGTGCGCCCGCCGCAGTGGGCGCACCATCGTGGCCCGCATGGGACATCGCGCGCGACGTCGTCGTGCGCGCCGACGGCGCGTCGGGCTACGTGCTCGATGGCCTCGGCGGTATCCATTCGTTCAGCGGCGCGCCCGCGGTCGCCGGCGCCTCACTCCCATTCGACCTCGCCCGCCGCATCGTGGTGCGCGCCGACGGCGCGTCGGGGTACGTCCTCGACGGATGGGGCGGGCTGCATTCCTTCGGTGGCGCGCCCGCGATCAGCGGCGCGACCGCGTATTGGCCCGGATGGGATATTGCGCGCGCGGTCGCGTTGCGCGCCGACGGCGTTTCCGGGTGGGTGCTCGACGGATTCGGCGGCGTGCATCCGTTCGGTGGCGCGCCCGCGCTTCCCGCCCAGTCATTCCACGCCGGTCATCCCGTGGTGACCGACCTCGTCGGTGTTGCCGGCACGGATCACGCGGCGACCGTCGACCTGTATGGGACCGTGACCGGGCTGTAGCCCCGCGCGATTCGCTCGGTTCGCTCGCGGCGGAGATCAGCGCGCGGGTCAGTCGGCGGTGTGGTCGGTCCAGTTCGCGCCGTCCCAGTAGCGCAGTCGATGCTGGCCCTGGGGGTCGGGGTGCCAGGCCGCCGGTGGCAGCGCCGGTGTCGGCACCGGTGTCGGCACCGGTGTCGGCGCCGCGATCGGTGCGGCCATGGGTGCGGCCATGGGTGCAGCGGTGGGTGGCGAGACCGGCTCGGTGCCCCACGGCGTCGTCACCACGCCGCCGACCATGACCGGCGTCTTGGGCGATCGACCGCGGCGCACGATGCCGACGATAAACATCACGAACCCGGCGACCGCGAGCATCCCGCCGACCACGATCGCGAGCAGCCACGGAACGTTCTTCCGGAAGATGTCGCCGAGGGGGTGCTGGATCACGACGAGGCCCGGCTGGCTCACATCGATATGGATCGCGTACCTCCCGGCGTGCGCCGCATTGAACTCGACTGCCGCTACGAACCGATCCGACCCTCGCGTAATGGTCTCGTTCGGGACCGAGCTCCGGACCCCCACATCGTTTCCGCTCGGGTCAGTCACCGTGACGTTGGTCGAGTCGAGGGTGATGCCATGGTCGGTAGTGACGGAAGCGGGACCGAAACTGTTGGCGGAGCCGGTCCGTTCGAACACGATGTAGGTACCCGAATCGAGATGCGTTCGTACCGTGCCGGGAATCGAATACACCGGACCGTCGAGGATGTCGACCACGCTCGACGCGAACTTCCACACGCCGGGCGCGACGAGGAGGATGCCGAGGACGAACACCGCGACCGCGCTGCGGATGCGCGGTCCCTTGACCTTGGTGCTGACGATCGGCTGCGGCTGCATGGCTAGGTGAGTTCGCGGTATCGCGCGGTGACGCGAATCGCGAGCAAGGTCGGAAGAATCAGTACGCCCGCGATCACGAAGAGGTCGGCGACGTTGATGATCGCCCATCGGGTGGCGATGAAGTCGCGTACCGAGCCGAAGCGGACTCGGTCGATCATGTTGGACAACGCGCCGCCGAGCACGAGCCCCGGGATCCACGCGGGCAGACCCACGCGATACCCCAATGGCACGATCACCGCCCCGAAAACGGCCAAGACCACGATCGTCCCGATGATGAGCACCGGAACCGACCCGCCGAGCACTCCCAGTGCGTACCGCGGATTGTGGGCCACCTGGACGCCCGCCGGTCCGGCGGCGCCGGCCCAGAGCTTGGTGCCTTGGTCCACCACCACGGCCCACACGATCGTGGCGAGCCCCGCCAGCCAGATTGCGGCGTTCGGACGGCCATTGTCGATGTATTCGGCGGGAAGAATCTGATGTTTCGTCCGATTGATGAACGAACGGAAGGCGTTTGGTCCACGGTCGCTGACGTAGCAGCGCCGACCTGCGGATCCACGAAACGGAAACCTGATGACAGAAAGTTACGGCAGGCCGGCTCGGTACTTGAGGACGGTCATCGTTCGATCAGTTCACGATGGAGAACACCACTGCATCCTGCACGGCCTCGCCAACGCGGAGGCGGCGGCGCGCAACACCCTCGCGGAGGGCACCGAGACGTTCGGCGACCGCTTGACTGCGGGTGTTTTCGACTGCGGCCAGGATCTCCAGGCGACCGAGGCCGAGTTCGGAGAACGCGAAATCGGTGACGAGCGCCGCGGCGCGAGTGATGAATCCGTTGCCCTGCTGCGATGTGCGGATCCAGTACCCGAGGTTGGCCCACCGGTTGAGTCGATCGAACGCGTTGAGCCCGACCGACCCGAGCAGTTCACCGGACTCCACCAGGCGGACGACGAACTGATACTCGACGCCGTCGGCAAACGCGCGTCCGGCGCGGCGGATCCATTCCGCGGCTTCGACCTCGCGGTAGTCCGGGTTCGCCCAGACCATCCACGGCAGGAGCTCCGGGAGCGACTCGCACACCGCGGCGTACACCTCGGCCGCGTCCGCTCGACGTGGCGCGCGCAGCTCCACTACGCCGTCGGTCAAACGCAATGCTCGGGCCACGGCGGTGATTCTCTCGCGTGGGTCGGTACCGCCGGCGGGTTTTGTGCGTTCCGGTGTGACCCGAATCACGCGTTCTCGCGCTCAAGACGGGTGTAGAACCAGCAGACCGGGGCCAACGCGGGGGGAACGAGATGCGCGTCGTCGTCGATAGTGAGAAGTGTCAAGGCCATAACCGGTGCTACGCGCTCGCGCCCGAGGTCTTCGACGTCGACGATTTGGGGTTTGCCTTTGCGATCTTCGATGGTGACCTTCCACCCGAGTTGGAAGCCGGCGCGCGTGCTGCTCTATCCAACTGCCCCGAATACGCGATCACGATCCACGAGGACGAAGCATGAGTTCACACCCACCGGTGCGTGATTGGGCGACCGACTTCGATCACACCGACCCGGGGTGGGTCACCGATCCGTTCCCGATCTGGGACGAGTTGCGCGAGACGTGTCCCGTCGCGCACAGCGATCGGTACGGAGGCACGTGGCTTCCGGTGCGCCACGAGGATGTTGCAGCAGTCGCGTACGACACCGAACACTTCACCTCGCGTCAGGTCATCGTGAGCGAAGCGCGGCCCGGCCCCAATGATCTCCCCGCACCGATCGGCATCGCGCCTCCGATCACGTCGGACCCGCCGTTCCACGCGCTCGCGCGTCGACTGCTCCTTCCCGCGTTCGCGCCCAAGCCGATCGCGGCACTCGAACCTTCCACGCGCGAGTTGTGTCGTGAGTTGCTCGACGCGACGGCGGGGAAGTCGACGTTCGACGCGGCCGTCGAATACGCGCAGGAGATCCCCGTCAGGGTCATCGTGCGCATGCTCGGCTTTCCGCAGGAGGACGCGCCGCGCTTCCGGCAGTTCATCCACCAGATCATCGAAGCGGTCGACGTCCCCGCCGAGGAACGTCGTGAGCTGCAGGACCAGGGTGAGCTCGGCGAGTACTTCGAGGCGCGCATCAACGAGCATCTCGCGAACCCGCAGAGCGACCTCACCACGTTCCTGCTCGAGGCCGAACTCGACGGCAACAAACTCGAACCGGACCACGTGATGGGCACGATGATTCTGCTCATGGTCGCCGGGATCGACACCACGTGGTCGGCGATCGGCGCGTCGATCTGGCATCTCGCGACTCATCCCGAGGACCGGCACCGCCTCGCCGCCGAGCCCGAGCTGCTCCCGACGGCCGTCGAGGAGTTCCTCCGGGCGTACGCACCGGTCACGATGGCGCGGATGGTCTCCCAGGACTTCGAGTTCCAAGGCTGTCCGATGCGGGCGGGCGACTGGATGCTCCTACCCTTCCCCGCCGCGAACCGCGACCCCGAGGTCTCCCGAATGCCGATCGGGTGGTGATCGACCGCGCCGAGAATCGTCACGCCGCGTTCGGACTCGGCATCCATCGCTGCTTGGGTTCGAACCTCGCCCGTATGGAGCTCACCGTCGCGCTCGAAGAGTGGATCCGCCGGTACCCCGACTTCGAGCTCTCCGACCCGGACGCGGTCACGTGGTCGGCCGGGCAAGTCCGCGGTCCGCGCACGATTCCGGTCCGCATCCTCTGACGTGCGACCCGTGCGTCGCTTGGGCTCGGTAGTGTCCGACCGTGGCTGATCAGGCGGATTTCGCCGAACTCGCGATGCCGTTCATGTCCGGCCTCTACGCGGCCGCGCTCAGAATGACGCGCAATCCGGCCGACGCCGAGGACCTCGTCCAGGAGACATACCTCCGCGCGTACCGCGGCTTCAAAGGTTTCCAAGCGGGCACCAACCTCAAGGCGTGGCTCTACAAGATCCTCACCAACACCTTCATCAACATCTACCGCGCCAAGAAGCGTCGACCCCAACAGGAGACGCTCGATGATGTGGAGGACTTCTACCTCTACCGTCGCATCGGTGGACTCGAAGCCGTCGACGCCGAACGCGGCCCCGAAGCCGAGGTGCTGGACTCGATCCCCGAGGAGTCGGTGAAACAGGCGCTCGAAGATCTCCCGGAGCAGTTCCGGATGGCCGTGTTACTTGCCGACGTCGAAGGATTCTCCTACAAAGAGATTGCCGAGATCATGGACGTACCGATCGGTACGGTGATGAGTCGCCTGCACCGGGGAAGAAAACAGCTCCAAACCCGGTTGTGGGATCTCGCCATAGAACGAGGGCTCGTACCGAGCGGGTCGACACCCGCGGACCGATAAGGGACCGGAATCGAGACGATGGACTGCGACGGCGCGATTCACCGGGTGTACCACTACCTGGACGGTGAGATGACGGTGTGGAAACGCCGTGCCATCAAGCGCCACCTCGACGACTGTCCGCCGTGTGCCGAAGGTTTCGACTTCGAGATCGAGATCCGGCGGGTCATTGCGGTGTCGTGTTCCGAGGAGGCGCCCGCCGATTTGCGACGTCGGATCGGCGAGGCACTCGGCCTCGAGTAGCCAAGGAGTCCTTGGAGGGGCTGAAGTTGCCCGGCCCGGCGACCGTCCCTCTACGATGGGACCGCCCCACATTCCTCCAGGAGTTCGCCCGTGCCCAAGCTGACCTCGCCGCTGCGGAACCTCGCGCTCCTCGCGATGTTGGTGGTCGTTGCAGGCGGCTGCGACAAGGACGCCGCGCAGCCCTGGCACTATTGGGTTGCCCCCGTGATCATGCTCGGCGCGCTGTTCCTGGTCTTCGTGGTCCTGCCGTTGCAGTACTACATGAAGGTCTGGCGGCTGAAGCACCGAGGTCGCTGATCTCGATGGCCGCGGCGGCCGGGGAGGTTCACGCGCCCGAGCCGATCGACTGGCACCTCGCGGAACGCGTGGCCCGCCGAGTGGCCGGGCGCGACCCGTTCGCCGGTTCGTACCTCGCGTCGTCGCTCCGCCGCGACTTCGATGCGGCCACGGCCGAGGCCGAGGCCGCGGTGGCCGACTTCACGGGGCTGTCATCGCCGGATCGCGCGACGGCCGAGGTGGTGGACCGCGCCGGGTGGGTTGCGGCCAACGTCCGTTCGATGCGGCGCATGCTCGAACCGCTCACGGATCGCGTCGGCGCCAAGATGGCGCGGAGTCCGGTGGCTCCTATTGGCCGCCGCGTCGCGGGCACCGAGCTCGGAGTGCTGCTCGGGTACGTCGCGCAGCGCGTGCTCGGGCAATACGACCTGCTCGTTCCCGACGAAGACGGCGCGCCAACCGACGACCGCGTCTATTACGTGGGCGCGAACGTGTTGGGGTTGGAGAAGCGGTTCGCGTTCCGGCCCGGAGATTTCCGCCTGTGGATCGCGTTGCACGAGGTCACCCATCGCGCGCAGTTCACCGGCGTCCCGTGGCTCCGCGAATATTTCCTCGCCCAGGTGCATGAGTTGGTGGGCGGCATCGAGCCGGATCCCGGCATGATCTTCGCCGCGATCGGTCGCGCCGCGGACGCGATTCGTGAGCGCCGGAGTCCCATCGGCGAACGCGGACTCGTCGGACTCCTCGGCACGCCTGATCAACAGGTCGCGATGGATCGGATGCAGGCATTGATGTCATTGCTCGAGGGCCACGGCAACGCGGTGATGAACCAACTCGGTGCGCAGATGCTCGACGGCCAGGAGCGCATGGCCTCGGTGCTCTCGGCGCGGCGCAACGCGCGCGGCGCGAC